>JARYLT010000037.1 GCA_029907515.1 Spirochaetota bacterium
GGAACTAAACCTCATGAAGTTACCCATCAGTATCTGGATCAGGAAGAGTTTGCGTTTAATCCCACACATGGTGGTCATATTAAACTCAACGCAATAATTGGTGGCAAAAAACAGTTTTTAGTTGATGCAGGTTCCAATTACATTGGGCGCGGTGTAAAATCAACTCTGTTTACAGCAAAACAGGTGGCAACTGCACTGAAAAAATCGTATCCTGAGTATGAGTTTACTCCACTGGCTGGCAGAGGTGCATTTGGCGTGGAACAGAGCTATTAATATGCGGTGGACTGGTGTTGGAACTATCGCACAAAAATAAAAAAATGATTTTGACATATTGACTATAGTGTTGTAGTATAAAAATGGAGGTGCCAATGAACAAAGAAAAAATAATGGAACTGTATGCACGTCATGTGTCCTCCGGCAAGGTGGAGATGTACAAAAAATATGACATTGCACTGGTGCCACATAAACGCCGTGGTGTGTTTTTATACGATATTACCGGGAAACGGTACATAAACTGCCACTGTAACGGTGGTGTGTTTAATTTAGGGCATCGCAATAAAAAGATAATGGATGCGGTTAAAAAAGCAATGCAGCGTTATGACATTGGTAACCATCACCTTATTAGTCAGCCTAAAGCCATGCTGGCTCAAAAATTAGCAGCTACTATGCCACATGGCTTGAACCAGGTTGTGTATGGTGTTTCGGGTGGAGAGGCAATAGATACTGCTATTAAATTAGCACGAGCTGTTACAGGCCGACCAAACATCATTTCAGCTATTGGTGGTTATCATGGGCATACGGGCCTGGCGCTTGCAACGGGGGATGAAAAATTTAAAAAGCCATTTGAACCACTTGCACCTGGATTTATTCAGGTGCCATTTAATGATGTTGAAGCAATGAGAGCTGCCGTTGATGAACATACCGCTGCTGTAATTCTTGAAACAATTCCAGCAACGTTAGGTATTGTAGTGCCTCATAAAGATTATTTTAAAGAAGTACTCAAGATTTGCCACAGTCATGGTGCACTGCTTATTATGGATGAGGTGCAAACTGGCTTTGGTCGCACGGGGAAGTTATGGGGCTTTGAACATTTTGATGTGGTGCCTGACATTGTGGTTCTGGGTAAAGGCATGAGTGGTGGCATTTATCCAATTACTGCAACAGTATATAAAGAAGACTATGCGTTCTTTTTCAAAGAAAATCCTTTTATACATATCTCAACGTTTGGAGGCAGTGAAATTGGCTGCTTTGCAGCTATGGCGGTTCTTGATATGTGCGATAGCACATTGCTAAACAATGTGAATGAAATGACAGATTATTTTACAAAAAAACTAAGTATGCTTTCATCACAGTATCCAAAAGCTTCATTCACGGTCAGAGGACTTGGCCTCATGATGGGCCTTGCATTTAACGATGAGATGACAGCGCTTTTTATGGTTAAGCTTCTATTTGATAACGGAGTATATGTTGTGTATTCAGGGAATGATCCTAAAGTAATTCAGTTTCTGCCTCCACTTATTATTACTAAGCGGGAAGCAGATTTAGTTATTGCAGCAGTACAGAAGTCAGTACAAGCCTTATCACAGTGAGGAATCTTTTATGGAAGATGATCATAAAGATATCATAGAGCATTTAGAACTATTAAATACAGTGTATGAATTAAAACGAAAGCGGATACGGTTTATGCAATTAGCATCTGTTGATAATGAACTTAAGGAACTGTCACAAAATTTTTATAAGATCTGGAATAAAACATCTAAGGGATTTGTGTTAAAAGATACTGTGCAGCATTCAAAAAGTATTGATATTATTAAAGGACTTTTTGGACAACATGATGAAATTATAACGATGATGCGGGGTAATAAAGCTATACTTACAGTTGATAAGATACGCTTTTATCAGTATTTGGTACGCCATATTGCAAACACGCGTGCACTTCACTATCTGTATAATCTTTTTTATGGTGAAGAAAACCTTTCAATTGAAAAACTTGTTAAGGAACAATTGCCGTATTTAGAGCGATACCTCCCAACGTTCAAAAAATTTGATAAGACAAAAAATTTGGAAGGATTAGTTCTGTCGCAGTTTGATGTGCAGAATATATGGTCTATTATTGAAATATATGACCGTATTCGTGATAATCTTATACAGGATACGAGTTTATACCGGCAATTTACAAAAGATTTTTCACGGTTGTATCGCGAAGAACTTACATTAAAAATATTAGGATATGGCGAAATATCCACCGTGATGCAGACCATACATGGATCAACGCTGAATCAGACATTTATCAAAATAAAAATTGCTGAATCTGATTGGGTATGGAAACGCATGCCCCCTATCGACACTCTTGATGATGTTGAAGCTCTGAAGAAAGTTTATCATGAATACAGGGAAATACTTACAAAAAAAATTGGCATACAGGTGCCGGAGCAACAGTTTCGTTATTTTAAAAGCAATGGATGGTATACCGTATATGCTGGTCAAAAAAAAGTAAATCCACAGATGGTTGGAAATTTTCTGGTAAAACGTTTGGATGAGAAAAATGCAGTTGTCCTGTTTAATAAAATACTGGCTGAATTAAAAAAATGGTATAGCTTTAATATAAGCGATAGTTCCCTGAAAGTGGGTATTGACGGGCAGATATCAAACTGGGTACTGCTTTCGGTTGATGGTGCCCTGAATTATGTTGGTCAAAATGATACTCTTGTTTATATTGATACCAGTACACCGTTATATCGTATTAACGGGGTTGAACAGCTAAATGCAGAGCTGTTTTTGAAAAATACACCATGGTTTTTACGGGCAATTATACGGGCTTTATTTTTACAGGAAGTTCTGGATAGGTATTATGATTTGCGTTCAGTGGTTATTGACTGTATAGCAAACCTGTATAAGGAAAAGCGTGAGGATTTGATACTTACGTTTATAAAAGCTGCAAATTATTTCTTTGCTTCAATAGATGAATCAATTCAGCCACTGACTCTTGACGAGATTGCAAAATATTATAAAAGTGATGCGTTTATATGGCGCCTGTTCCAGTTTGCACGCAGAGTTGATAAATTTGTAACCGAGGTTATTTTTCGAAAGAAATATATGTACCGACTTCCAGAAAAAATTGAACGGTAATCTATGTGAGTATACTTTTCCAGCCAAGCGCCAGTACTTTATGTGCATTTTCTATATGTTTTTTTCGAGTCTTTGATGGATGGGCATGAGCCATCAATGCAATAAGAATGACAAGTTCCATTAAGCGTACGCTGTAATCATTATTATCCACTTCAATTGTAACAAATGTGTTGTACCGTAATTTAAGTGGTATGATAAATGAAATTCCTAAATCCCAGTCAAGTACTGTTGATGACACCGCATTATGGACAACTCTATTATTAATGCGAACTGTTCCACGGGAAAAAATAAGATTTGAACTGGTAAGTCCTAATTTTTTTACACTCCTGTAAATAAAATTAATAAGGGCATGGGGCATATTGCAGGTAAAGTAACAGTTGCCCTTAACTTTTTTTAATGGTTTAACTACTTTCTGTACTTTACCTCTAATACGGCGTGGCACAACAATGTAACGCTGTGTCTTATCAATAGTATTAATATTAATGATGTTGTCTTTATTCATTGTAAAAAGAATTATAACCCGCCTTCAATGGCGTGAAGTATTCTATTACTATTTTGTTAATTCACAGTATAATTATTTATAATATGATTATATATTGTTTCAAGTGCCTTATCATGTGGCCCATCAATAGCTGTATCAATTATCACGTCTTTTCTGTTTGTTTCAAACCAGTGATATAACATGCGCATGCCATCTTTTACTGTAGGCGCGCTGTGACATAGTTTAACAATTTTTCGCATTTCATCACGGCTGAAGAAATTACGCGCACCATTGATAACAAAAATAAAATGGCGCAGGTCATCAGCCTCAACTACTTCAAGCTTATCTTTGCTGTATCCTTTTTGTTTTGCAGTAATGGTTTTAACATCAAGTTCGTCAAATTCCTGTTGCAATTTTTTAACTTCCAGGTTATGTAAAAGCACCTTGGCCTGTTCATAAAGAAAGTTAAGACTTTCCACATCAAGTTTTTTTAAAAGCAGGTTAATAGCTTTAATGTATTGTGCTGTAGCAGCGGTAGCAGTTGATTTCGATCCGGATTGTATTGTTTTAGCCTGTGATTTACTTTTATTGTTTTTTTTCTTTTGTGTTGCCATACGTTTTTATTTAATTTGTGCTATAACGGTATAAATAAATGCAGCTATTGCAATAGTTTGAGTAAATAAAATAAAATGTCAAATAAAAATTACAGTTTAACTCTGAAATAGCGTTTTATAAATGATACTTTACCTTTGTTATAAGGTGGGTATCGTAAAAATGTATCGATAAAAAACGGCTTTTTTAAAACGCCTTTATAATGGGTAAATGTATCAAAACTTGCTTTTCCATGGTATTGTCCAATCCCGCTGAAACCAATACCACCAAACGGCAAATACGGCGAAACATAGTGTGAGATAGTATCATTAACGCAACCGCCACCAAAAGAAATATCATCAATAAGCTTTTCCCAGGTTCTTTTATTATTTGTGAAGATATATGCAGCCAGTGGTTTTGGAAACGATTTAATAATCTGTGCTGCTTCTTCAATAGTGGTAAACTCCAGTACAGGGAGTATGGGGCCAAATATTTCCTCCTGCATTGATGGATGGTTAAGTGTAATATTGGTGATAAGTGTTGGAGCTATGTATCGTTCTCCTTTGTTAGTTTGGCCACCTACGGCAATGGTACAGTGTTCGAGCATCCGTGCAAGACGATCATATTGCTGATTGTCAATTATACGCGCAAAGTCATTACTTGCATGTGGATCATTCCCATAAAATTCAGTTATATATTTTTGTGATGCATGTATAAATTCTTCTTTTTTGTTTTTATGAATCAATACGTAATCAGGAGCAATACAGGTTTGGCCAGCATTAATAAACTTACCCCACATAATACGTCGGGCTGAAGCATCAATATCGGCATCATCACATACTATGGCAGGGCTTTTGCCTCCCAGCTCTAACGTAACAGGAGTTAATTGCTTTGCTGCTGCCTGCATAATAGTCTTCCCAACATCAGTACTTCCGGTAAAGAAGATGTAATCAAAATTTTGATTCAAAATTTCGTCATATACTCCAGGATATTTTTGAACCACAGCAATATATTCTTCAGGGAAAAACTCATTAATCATATCATACAAAACTTTTGAAATTTCCTGTGCGGTATAGGCTGGTTTAATAATAGCACAGTTCCCGGCAGCTATTGCACCAATTAAGGGATTCAATACTAAGTTGATAGGATAATTCCATGCGCCAATAATAAGTACAACACCATATGGTTCCGGGAAAATATAACTTTTAGAAAAAAGGTGAACTACTGGAGTTTTTACCCGTTTTGGCTTTGCCCATTGCTTCAGGTGCTTTATGGCATGGTCAATTTCATATATGGTTACTGCTATTTCGGTGGCAATTGTTTCGTATTTAGGTTTTTTAAAGTCTTTATCCAGAGCCTCTATAATACGGTTACCATATGTTTTCAGTGCTTTGCGTAACGTAGCAAGTTGTTGTAATCTGAAATGTATATCTTTTGTGGCACCTGTTTCAAAAAATTTTCTTTGTGATGAAAGTATTTCATTGACCGTTGTCATGGTTAGTTCTCCTTAATTGTAATAAGTATAAAAATATACTGAACATGATAACAATAGTCAACATAAAGATTGTTAAAAAATATAAAACCGTTAGTTTAAAAAATGATACTATAAAAGATGGAAGGTTAATCAACTGTAAGAGAGCAATACGATAATTACTCAGTGGTGTTATTGTAGTTTCGCATTACCCTAATGCAACATCCATGAGCATCATGGTAGCAAAGCCAATAATAGCACCAATTGTGGAAAGGTCGGTTTCATTACCGGTTTGCGATTCGGGGATAAGTTCTTCAACTACCACAAATATCATGGCACCTGCAGCAAATGATAACGCATACGGTAGAAGTGGTGTAATAACTGAAACCAGGTATGCACCAATCACACCTGCAATTGGTTCAACAATACCTGATATCTGGCCGCACTGGAAAGCCTTAAAACGTGAAAAACCTTCACGCCGCAGGGGGATTGAAACAGCAGCGCCCTCAGGGAAGTTTTGTAGTCCAATACCAATTGCTAAAGCGATAGCACCTGCTAATACACCTGTATCAGTGGAATTAGTCAGTGCACCAAAAGAAATGCCTACTGCAAGACCCTCAGGAATATTGTGCATGGTGATAGCAAGAACTAAAAGAACGCTTCGTTGCCAAGAGGTTTTAACTCCTTCGGCTTTTTCTATTGCAAGTCCCATGTGGAGATGGGGTAATATCCTGTCAATAACCAGTAAAAATGCAGCACCACATAAAAACCCCGATACTGCGGGAATCCATGGAGTATTGCCTGTTGAATGTGCCATTTCAATTGCAGGATTGAGTAACGACCAGAAACTTGCAGCTATCATCACACCAGCTGCAAATCCTAACATTGAATTAAGTATTTTCTTGTTTATTGAAGAAAAGAAAAATACCATAGCGGCGCCTAAAGCAGTTACAGCCCAGGTAAAAAGGGTAGCAACAAGTGCCAGAAAAACAGGATTATATGTTAAAAGATTTTTTAGCATATTTTAAACACTTTGTGTCAATCAACGAAGCACAGTGTTTAGTGAATTCTCATCATAATGCAATAATATTTCCATTAAATGTCAAGCTGTAAATGGGAGCAATATAGATCACATCCAAAAGCTTAACGGTAACGCTGATTCATTAATAGCTGTAAATTAAAAGTTTATAACATTCTTTTGTCGATAGTTACTGGTGAAATCTCAGTACAATTATATTAAATTATCGAATAAATGTATTATTGAAAAAATGCAATAATAAAAATTTTATTTGACAGATATAATGATTGTATATACTATACATATACAGTATGAGACATATTGATTTTGAAAATATAACAGGTTTTGATTGGGACGAAGGCAATGAATTTAAAAATTGGGTAAAGCATAAAGTGTCTGTAGCTGAATGTGAAGAAGTATTTTTTAATGAACCATTTTTTACCTATGTTGATGAAAAACATTCTTTGAAGGAAGATAGATATTTTGTGCTGGGTCAGACTGATCAAAAAAGACATTTATTTATTGTGTTTACAATACGCAAAACATTAATACGGGTAATATCTGCACGTGACATGAATAAGAATGAGAGGAAAATATATGAAAAACTTAAAAAAGATACCACAATTTGATAACGAAGATAAAGAAAGAGAATTCTGGAGCAATAATGATGCAACTGAATATATTAATTTTGCTAAATCAAAAAAAATGTATTTGCCAAATATTAAACCAACGACCAGATCAATTTCAATTCGTTTGCCAGAATCTTTGATATATAAATTAAAAAATATAGCAAATAAGAAGGATATTCCCTATCAATCTCTAATTAAGCTATTTTTAGCAGAAAAAGTTAATGAAGAGATGAAAAAGCAACAATAGTTAAAATTATCTTGACAGTTTTTACTAGTATAATTCTATTGCTTTACAATATTTATAAGTTAAGTATTATGACATTTTCACGCGATCATATAGGGTATTTTTTGGGATTTGTAATTCTTGGTGGTATATTAGGAATTGCAATTGGTTCTTTTATAGTTAAGCTGGCTCCTTCGCTGGCTGTTATCAATGCGCCTCTCACCAGGCCAGTTGGATTTGATCTGAATTTGATAAGTTTTTACATTCGTTTTAATATTTCTGCAATTGTGGGAATGATTGCAGGTGTTTTATTGTTCAAATGGATTTAAGTAGTAAAGGTTGCTCTCGCAACTATCAAGCATTCTGTGAAAAGCGGAATGTATATATGTAAACCGGTTTACAGTAACCGGTTGCCACATACCAGAAGTTTTTATTATGAACTATCGCCCATACTGAACATAATGCAAATAGACACTATACGTGTTTATTTGATGCGTATATATGATGCTTTATAAGCATTGAATATTATATTATCAGGAGGTATTTCATTGTCAGTAATATCAATGAAAGCTTTGTTGGAATCCGGGGTTCATTTTGGGCACCAGACACGCCGATGGAACCCTCGTATGGCACAGTTTATCTTTACTGCGCGTAATGGTATACATATCATCGATTTGCAGAAAACCATGCAGCGGCTTAAAATTGCCTATGCTGCAATGAAGGAAATTGCTGCAAAAGGTGGCAGGGTGCTTTTTGTTGGTACCAAGAAACAGGCACAGGGTGCAGTGAAAGAATATGCTCAGAAGTGTGGGCAGTTCTATGTATCAGAGCGCTGGTTGGGTGGATTGCTTACTAATTATAAAACTGTTTCGCGGTCTATACAGCGATTGAAAGAACTTGAACAGATGGAAGCTACCGGAAAATGGGAAGCCGAAACCAAAAAGGAAATTTTGGAACTTACCCGTGAGCTTGAACGCAAGCGCAAGGTACTTGAAGGTATCAAAGATATGGATAGGCTGCCCGATGCTTTGTTTATCATTGACCCAAAGCGGGAAGCTATTGCTGTTCAGGAAGCGCGTAAATTAGGTATTCCCATTTTTGCAGTGGTTGATACCAATTGCAATCCCGATGAAATAGATTATCCCATTCCGGGCAATGATGATGCTATACGGGCTATAGCACTGTTTCTGGAAGTTATGGCCAATGCCATCATTGAAGGTCAGTCAGCAGGTCAGGTGAGCGGTGAAGCCGTAGAAGCAAAAATTGACTTTGTTGAAGAAGAAGCAGCTGAAGCTAAACCTGAAAAAGATTATGCCGAAGAGTATGCTGACGAATTTGATGAATATGAAGATGACAGGCGTTAAGTATTTTGCATGATAATTAATTTTTATGTAAATAAAGGAGTTGTACAGTGGCAGAAATTACAAGTGAAATGATAAAAGAATTACGTGAAAAAACTCAGGCAGGTATGCTTGATTGTAAAAAAGCATTAATTGAATGTGGCGGCGATATGGAAAAAGCAGTTGATTATCTGCGCAAGAAAGGTTTAGCTGCTGCAAACAAGCGTGAAGGGCGTGTTGCCAGGGAAGGTATCATAGCTTCCTATATCCATAATAACAGTAAGCTTGGCGTACTTTTAGAGCTTAACTGTGAAACTGACTTTGTTGCACGCAACCAGGATTTTCAGGATTTAGCAAAGGACCTGTGCATGCAGGTGGCAGCAGCAAATCCGCTGTATGTGAGTCCTGAGGATGTACCGGCTGAAGTCCTGGAGCGTGAAAAAGAGATTTATCGTGAGCAGTTAAAAGAAAGTGGTAAACCTGCAAATGTAATTGAAAAAATAGTTGAAGGAAAACTTACCAAGTTCTATTCTGAAGTATGCTTGCTTGAGCAGGAATTTATCAAGGACAATAAGGTATTGATCAAAGACCTCATTAAAAACAAGATAGCAACGTATGGTGAAAACATCACCGTTGGTCGTTTTGTACGCTTTCAAATTGGGCAGCGATAGTTACTGATTAAGGTTAAACAGGATGGAATCAGAGTCACCAGCACAATACAAACGAATTTTACTTAAATTAAGTGGCGAAGCACTTGCCGGGCAGCAAAAGGTGGGAATCAATCCTGAGATTGTTTCCCACATTGCCCGTGAAGTGAAGAGAGCCTATGAGTTGGGAGTTGATGTTGCACTTGTCATTGGTGGTGGTAATATCTTCAGAGGGTCAATGGGGACATCCATTGGCATCGAGCGGGCAACCGGCGATTACATGGGAATGCTTGGAACAGTGATTAATGCGCTTGCTGTTCAGAGCGTTCTTGAAAACATGAAAATACCAACACGCGTGATGACTGCTATTGAAATGCGCCAGGTTGCAGAACCATATATACGCAGGCGGGCATTGCGCCATTTAGAAAAGCGAAGAATTATTATCTTTGCTGCTGGTACAGGAAATCCGTTTTTTACTACCGATACTGCTGCTGCATTGCGTGCCATTGAAATTGGTGCAGACCTTTTCCTCAAAGCTACCAAAGTTGATGGGATTTACGACAAGGACCCGGTTAAATTCCCTGAAGCGCATAAAATAAATGCAGCATCATACATGGATGTTTTACAGCAACAATTAGGGGTAATGGATTACACTGCAGTGTCATTATGTATGGAAAACAAACTACCACTGGTTGTATTTAATTTGTTTGATGAAGGATCACTGGTAAAGATTTTAAAAGGTGAAGATATAGGCACACGGATTTCGTAATATTAATTTAGTTGGGGGAATATATGATAAAAGATATTCTTGATGATGTGAAAAACCGTATGCAGAAAAGTGTTCAAAATCTGGCAAAGGATTTTGCAACAATCCGTACTGGCAGGGCAAATCCAGCAATCTTTGATAATGTTAAGGTAGAAGCCTATGGTACCGAAATGCCATTAAATCAGGTTGCTACAATATCCTGCCCCGAGCCACGGCTTGTAGTAATACAGCCATGGGACAGAACCAATTTAAGTGCTATAGAAAAAGCTATATTAAAATCCAATCTTTCGTTAACCCCAAATAATGATGGCAATATCATTCGTATTCAAATACCTGAACTTACCGAGGAACGGCGCAAGGAATATGTTAAGATGATAAAGCAAAAGGCAGAGGAATGCAAAGTTGCTATACGTAATATTCGCCGTGACGGCAATGACATGGTAAAAGACCTTGAAAAGTCCAGGGAAATATCAGAAGATGACGCAAAAAATGCACTGGATGAAATTCAAAAAATCACTGATAAATTTGTAGCTGAAGTACAGACAATGACTGACGGCAAAGAAAAAGAGATAATGAGCTTGTAACTTTTCAAGCCCATTAGTATACTTATTAATATGCTTATACATTATAAACGAAAGATTGATTACTCCAATATACCACGGCACGTTGCTATCATCATGGATGGCAACGGAAGATGGGCAAAAAGAAGGGGGTTGCCGCGCATTGAGGGACACAGGCGTGGTGCCGAAACCATTGAGCGTTGCATGGATACTGCAATAGAGCTTGGCATTAATGTTGTTTCACTGTATGCGTTTTCAACTGAAAACTGGTCACGCCCAAAAGAAGAAATTAATGGCCTGTGGAATCTTCTGGAATCTTTCTTTGAAAAAAAACTGAACACCATAATTGAAAAAGGGGTTCAGGTACGGCATTCCGGCAGTCTTAAAGAGCTTCCTGTAAATGTTCAGCGCATTATTACTGATGCTGTTGAAAAATCAAAAAACAATTCCAGGATAATACTTAACTTTTGCCTGAATTATGGTGGAAGACATGAGATTATTCATGCGGTGAATGAATGGCTACAGAAAAAACCTTCCCAGGAGCTATCGCTTACCCCTGAAATATTTGAAAGCTATTTATATACCAGAGGATTACCGGATGTTGATCTTTTAATCCGAACCAGTGGTGAATACAGGATAAGCAATTTTTTATTATGGCAGATAGCATATGCGGAATTAGTATTTATGAAGGTATTGTGGCCAGATTTTAATGAGAAACATCTCTACCAGGCAATATACGAATATCAACACAGGGAAAGGAGGTTTGGTGGCTTATGAAAGAGCGCACTAAAAATACTTTAATACGGATTCTGACTGCAGTTGTTGCATTGCCGGTTTATGTTTTCTTGATTGTAACGGACTCATTATATTCATTGCCGGTGCTTCTGGTTAGCATCATTGTTACCGGTGTTTGCCTGTGGGAATTTTATCAGATAGCTGAAGGGCAAACCGGTTACAGGCCATTTGTAAAAACGGGAATGGTTTCAGCATTGATTATCAATATTATCATGTATTCGTATGCATATGGAAACATTACCGGTATTGGTAGTTTAACAGTAAATTTTGATGTACGCTATCTGCTTGCAGCTGTAATAATAGCTATCAGTGTGCTTGCTACAATTCATATTGTAAAGCGCCCATTAAAAGGGGGGATATACTCATTAGGTGCAACTATACTTGGCTGGTTTATCATTGTTATTCCGTATGCACATATAATGTTTTTGAAATCATTACGTGATGGTGTTCTATTCATTATTTTTGTACATCTGATTGTTATGATTAATGATACCGGTGCGTATTTTGGAGGTGTGTATTTTGGGAAGCATAAAGCCAATTTTAAAGCATCGCCCAATAAGTCATGGGAAGGGTATTTCAGTGGACTTTTGTTTGGCATTGTTTTTGCAATTATGTACAGCCAGCTAATTGAAGTATTGTATGGTAGATATTTCTTCAGTATTGTTGAATCAGCCATTATTGGTATTATATTCAGTATTATAGGTAATATTGGTGATTTGTTTGAATCAGCTATCAAACGTGATGGTGCCATAAAAGATTCAGGTTCTATTATTCCAGGTCATGGTGGTATGTGGGATGTGTTTGATTCAACGATATTTGCAATGCCATTATTTTACTACTATCTGGTAATCCGAGGGATTATATAAGGTGCTCATTGGTTTATGCATTCAAGCGTAATAATATTTGGTTCCACCGGTTCAATAGGTCTTTCTACTCTTAAAGTGATTCGTCAGTTTGGAAACAGATTTACTGTAAAAGGGCTATCGTGCCATAAAAATATAACACTATTAAAAGAGCAGATACTTGAATTTCATCCACAATACGTTGCTGTAAGTGATGAAGAAACGTGTTCAACTGATGAATATAAAAAGTTAAAAAAGGAATTTGGTTCGATAGTTTTTTATGAAGGGCTTGAAGGCTTAAGCAAGCTTGCTGCAAATGGTGCTGATATTCTGGTTGTTGGCATTGTTGGTGCTGCTGCACTCAAACCAACACTTGATTCGTTACAGTATATTAAACGCATAGCCATTGCCAATAAAGAGACACTGGTGATGGCTGGTGATATTTTTTTAAAGCTTTTACAGCGGTATGCTGTTGAACTTTTGCCTGTGGACAGTGAACACTGTGCTATATTTACATTGCTTGGTGGCAGGAATACTGATTCAGTAAAGCGGCTAATACTGACAGCAAGCGGTGGAAGTGTGCGTCATAAACCGGTTGAGGCGCTTGATACTGTTACTGTGGAAGAAGCCCTTACGCACCCAACATGGGATATGGGTAAAAAGATTACCATAGATTCTGCAACATTGATGAACAAAGGGCTTGAGGTTATAGAGGCACATTATCTTTTTTCAGTGCCGTATGAGTCAATTGAGGTGATGATTCATCCGGAAAGCATTATTCATGGTATGGTGGAACTCATTGATGGTACATTACTTGCTCATATGAGCATTACCGATATGGTGTATCCTATCCAGCGGGCATTGACGTATCCACAGGTGTGCCACAATGATTTTGGGAACGTTGATTTAACAGCAATAGGTTCCCTGCATTTTACAAAACCTGATAAAAAGCGCTATCCGGCACTTGAGCTGTGTTATGAAGCTGGAAGGCAGGGTGGTACCATGCCGGCAGTACTCAATGCAGCAAATGAGGTAGCCGTCAATGCGTTTTTACAGAAGAAGATTTCATTTACTAACATAGTTTCAGTAGTTGAAAAGGTTTTAGGGAAACATAAAAGGATTGATAATCCTGATTTGCAAACAATATTCAATGCTGATGCAGAAGCACGACAATTAGCACTAACATGTATATGAGGTAAATAATGGTAACACTTACGTATATTTTAGCAGCTGTAATTTTACTGGGTTTGTGTATCTTTGTTCATGAGTTGGGACACCTGTTAGGTGGCAAAATGGTGGGCATAAAGGCAGAAGTTTTTTCTATTGGTTATGGTAAAGGTTTTATAAAGAAAAAATGGGGTGATACAACCTATCAGATAACATTAATCCCATTTGGTGGATATTGTAAATTTTACGGTGAGGATCCAAATGAAGAGCGTCAAGGCAATCCGTATGAATTTTTAAGTGCACATCCCTTAAAGCGTGTTGTTACGGTACTCATGGGGCCATTGTTTAACCTGTTTTTTGGCATCATACTTTTCTTTATCATGAATATCCACGGTTATCCTGTTGAAACAAATAAGATCTATATCCCTGAATATTTAACAAAAGGTGAATATGTTTCGCCTGCGTATGAAGCAGGGCTCAGGACCGGGGATACCATCGTTGCTATTAACAATGAACAGGTTGTAGGGTTTACCGATATTCAGAGCAAAGTAGCATTTTCCAAAGGCAAACCTATCACGGTTAAAGCAATCAGGGGCAATGATACATTGGCAGTAACTATCGCCCCAAAAAAATACACAAAGAAGGGATACTATACCATTGGTGTTATGCCCTACGGCGATAGGGTGCTGGTTATGGGTATTCTTGATAATTCCCCGGCAAAAAAAGCTGGTTTAAAGGAAATGGATGAGATCATTGAAGCAAATGGGACTCAGTTCCACTCGCCTGAGGAATTCACACAATTTATACGGCAACATCCTGATAACGAATTATCGCTTACCATAAGTAGAGGTGGGCACCTCATTACACTTCCCATAACTCCACAAACAAAAGAGGTGTTGACGATAAACCAGTTTACAGACATGCGCTTTCCAAAAGAAAGCTATACAATTACGGTTGATTCAATGTCGCTGATTAAAGCAGCAGCAAATGCTGGAAAAGTGCTCATAAATGGAAAAGCAGTAAAGTCATTTGAAGAAATGCAAAACATTATTAATGCTTCAAAAGGTGTCATAACACTTAAGACTCCTGGTGGCACCTATAGTGGCATCATGAAATTTGAACACTATGGATTTGTGGGCATAGAAACTGTCATTTCACCTGAAAATAAATTTATACAGTATGGTGTACGTGATGCTTTTGTAAAATCGCTGGTTGATCCATTTGATTTTATTGCACTTAATTTCCGCGGCATTGGCATGATGTTTTCGGGTGAGCTTGATGTGCGGCAAAATTTATCAGGTCCAATACGCATAGCAAAGATTGCTGGCGATACTGCATACTATCGCGGCGTGTCCGCATTTATTATACTCATGGCAAAAATTTCCATCATCCTTATGGTCATGAACCTGCTTCCCATTCCCATGGTTGATGGAAGCTTTATTCTCATCTTTCTGTACGAAGCCATTACGCGCCGTGCATTCAGCCAGAAGCTATTAGAAAAAATTCAAATGATTGGTTTTGCCATTCTGGTGCTTTTGGGTATATTTGTTATATTCAATGATTTATCGTTTTTACCATTTTTCAAAGATTTATTTTAATGTGCGATAGTTACTGATTAATGAATTATTCCCGCAGAAAAACCATTCCTGTACAGGCAGGCAGTTTAACCATCGGTGGTGATGCACCGATATCGCTGCAGTCAATGACAAATATACCTGTAAGCCAGGTAAAAGCAACAATTGAGCAGATAATACGTTTGCAGCAGGAAGGGGCACAGCTTATACGGCTTGCATTGCGTACAGAGGATGACGCACAGTATATAAAAGAAATTAAGAAAGAAGTAACCGTGCCATTGTGCGCTGATATCCATTTCAATTACAAAATAGCACTGAAAGCCATAGAGAACGGCATAGATAAATTGCGTATTAATCCTGGCAATATTGGCGCAAAAGAGAATGTGGTTACTTTAGTGAAGGCTGCCAGTGAAAGAAATATCCCTATCAGGATTGGTGTTAACTCTGGTTCTGTAGATATAAAAAAATATGGGGAAGTAAATCCCCAAACCCTTGTTGCTTCAGCCATGGAGCATGTGCAGCTTCTTGAAGATTGCAGGTTTACCAGTATAGTTGTTTCCATAAAATCATCGGATTTGCTGCAGACAATTGAGGCAAACCGCATCTTTGCATCACAGCGCCAGTATCCCATCCATATAGGATTAACCGAAGCTGGCTATGGCACTGATTGCATTATTGCAAGCAGTATGGTTATTGGCACGCTTCTGTATGAAGGTATTGGCGATACCATACGGGTTTCCATGACAGGTGATCCTGTCCATGAGGTAAGGGCTGCAAAGCGCATCCTTGAAATTGGCGGTTTCCGATTCAGGCCATATACCATTATTGCCTGCCCAACATGTGGCCGCACCGATACAAAATTAGATATACTGCAATTGACTCAGGAAGTAGAATCAATGGTAAAATTGCATTTTGAAAAGACATTGATTGAAAAGCACAAACACATAACGATAGCAGTTATGGGTTGTGAGGTCAATGGTCCTGGTGAAGCACGGCATGCAGATGTTGGCATTGCTGGAGCACGTGATGGCAGGGTTGTACTGTTTGCAAGAGGTGAAAAGAAAAAGATACTGAAAGCTTCTGACGCTGTGAAGGCAATAGAAGACGAGATGCATGCAATGGTGTAGTAATTAAATTATTACTTGACATATACGTATTGTTTTTGTATTTTTTTACGTAGATATTTATAGGGTTTGAACTATGAATTCAAAATTAACATTATACATTGATAAGAAAGTGATAACAAAAGCAAAACAGTATGCGCGTAAAAATAAAACCAGTATTTCAGAGGTAGTTGAAAAATTTTTAGAATCATTGGTTGATAACCATAATAAATATTCAATAGCACCTATTACAAAAGAATTATCTAATATTATAGTAAAAAAACCAAAAAAAATTAATTATAAGCGTGAAATTGAGGATTATTTGATTTCCAAATATGATTTGTAATAAAAGCACTATTTTCTTCAATAACAATGTCTTTAAAAAAATGTATATCTTGATACTTAAAGACTGATGCGTTTTTTTATAATCAAAGAAAAATTTAAATCAATCATCAGTGCATGAAGAATAAATTATTTATTGATACAGATGTTATTTTGGATGTTGCGCTGAGACGTCATCCTTATTATATCAATTCAGCACTTGTTTTAAGCCTCATTGAATTAAAAGAATTCCATGGTTTCACCTCAACAGTAATTATAACAAACCTTTACTACATTCTTAGAAAATTGGAATCACATGATATAGCCGTAGAATTTATTAAAAAATTGCGTTTAATTATTGATGTTCTGGCTGTAGATGATGAGATTATAAATCTGGCATTAGAATCAAAGTTTAAAGATTTTGAAGATGCTATACAATATTATACTGCGTTGAAAAATGGTGTAAAATATATCATAACCAGAAATACAAAGGATTATTCATCCGGGAATATTATTGTCTGTACACCTGATGAATTTGTAACAATTATTGAAACTAAACATAAGGAATAGAGATTGCTAATGTGTTTCTCTTGTTGCTATCATATTCCTGGCGGCTTGTATACCATTGGTATTACACAAAATTCTATTGAGACATTGTTACCTCATCTGCCACCTGATATAAAACCTGAATACCTGTACCATTCATTTCCGCAACACACGGTAGCATTGCAACAGTTTGCCATAGCAATGCGCTATGTGACCGTGAGTGAATTTGCTCAGTTTATTGAAGAAACAGGTTTTATTACGCAGGCGCAAAAGGATGGCTGGTCATGGACATGGGAAAACGGCTGGTCTAAGAAGCAAGGCCTGTGGTGGCAAAAGCCTTTTGGCATTGATGAACTTGATACACTGTATACTGAGCACAGTAGCAGTATGTGTGTGTTGCAGGTAAGCTGCAATGATGCGCGGGCATACTGTGAGTATCTGTCACAGAAGACGGGGGAGGTGATTATGCTTCCCACGGAGTTTATGTGGGAGGCTTTTGCAACAAAGGTTGGTATACCAGGTATGGAACAATTGCAGGAACTATCGCCCAATAAACATGTACTGCTTGGCGACTACTGCCACAGCCTTATTGAGCTTACAAAACAACGCCAGGTGTTGCCCGGTACTGTTTGGGAATGGACCGATAGTTACTTTCAAGGATATCCTGGTTGCCTGCCACATAAAGAATATGGTACCACCTATAAGGTACTGCGTGGTGGCTCATATTTTAGCAGTCCATTGCAAAGAGCACGGGAATACCGATTCAGACGTTGCCCCACTGCACGAAGTCCGTTTTACACCTTCAGAATATGTGTTGTGCCAGCTTGATGAAAGCAGTTATTCAATGATGGCAACCACGCGTGCTGGTGCGGCACTTGCCCGTTTAATCTTTAGCGGAAAACAGGCAACCTTGAATCCCGTTGAAGGCACTTTATCTAAATTGACAAGCCGTTCCATATGCGAGTATATAAGGTCAGCCTGATGGGCAGCCCAGAATATGCCAGGCTTATTTGCTTCAAGTGCCTTCTGTGCTTGCAGATTGAGTGGCATATCCCAGCCCCACGCATCAATTCCCATCACACGAACACCAAAATTGTATAACATCACTGTTGCTTCATACGTAACGCCGCAACCACGGAAGATGTAATCAGGCTGTCCGTAATACTTATCCATGCCAGTTTGTATCAGGACTATATCATTGGGCTTTATTGAATACTTGATGCGCTGTAATTCATTTTCAATATCCTCAGGTGTTACAGGATTGCCTTCAGGCTTATGGGTCATATCTAATTTAACACCATTGCCATAAAACCACTCCAGTGGCAATTCATCAATAGTTGGTGCAGGTTTTCCTCCAATGGTGGTGTTATAATGCCAGGGTGCATCAACATGGGTGCTATCGTGTGTGCCAAGGCGGGTAATGGTTTCGGTTGCCCAGCCCTCATTATTACGCATAAGATGTGCAGGCACTTTCAGAAGTGCTTCCACCTGTTTTGCCCCATCAGCATGGGAGTGATACTGTACATCAATCTTTAAAAAATCGGGAGTTTGTGGTGGTGAAGGTTCAATGGTTGATGAAAGATCAATTATTTTCATGGCTACCTCCAGATACAATATGTAGTGTTTGGCGATTATTGAATGTAGTGAGAAGATGTGGTTAATGCAAACATTTTTTTACTATATATAAAGGTTTGTCTATGTCTGTGCTTTATGATTTTTAGTATTACCAGATGGAGTTTTTTGTAGATACCAAAGAGTTTTATGTGTGGAATCACTGTTTACATTACATTAAAAATAAATTATTAATTGACATCGTTTTAAATATGATTATATAATCATATCACAGCAAGGGGGTCAGAGCCTATAGATAAAAATATACATTAAAAAAATGGGGGATGCCATGAAACTGCCTTTTACATTTGATGCTATGCTTGCTTTTGGATGGATGTCAATAATGCTACTGTCAGGCATTATTCTGCGTGCAAATATTAAAGCATTTCAAAGGTTTCTTATCCCAAGTTGTCTTATTGGTGGTGCAATAGGGCTTGTTTTACGAAGTTATGAGATTATACCTATTACTGCTGATATTCTGGAAACGTTAGCTTTCCACCTGTTTAACATATCATTTATCTCTATTGGGCTAACGTACAATAAAGAAAAAGCGGATTTGAAGCGTGCTGGTGAAGTTTTGCAGGGTTCAATATGGATGGCAAATGTTGAAGGCATATCATTTGCAATACAGGCAATTGTTGGTGGATTATGTGTTATGCTTTTAAATTCTATAGGATTTAACCTTTTCCCTGCTTTTGGCTTTTTTACTCCATTAGGCTTTACTGAAGGGCCAGGGCAGGCATTATCGGTTGGCAAGGTTTGGGAAAATTTAGGATATGCACATTCAGCTACATTGGGTCTTACTTTTGCTGTATTTGGATTCCTGTTTGCTTTTTTTGTTGGAGTGCCTCTGGCAAACTGGGGTATAAGAAAAGGTATGGCAGTACATACTCCAAAAGAATTATCTGATGAAATCCGTAAAGGTATAATACAACCTCAGAGTGAAAAAGAAATAGCTGGTGAGCTTACCACACATTCTTCAAATGTTGATGCAATGGCATTTCAGGCAAGTATCATGGGGCTGGTGTACATGATTACCTACGCTGTTGTTTATAAAGTAGCCAGTGTATTAAGTCCTGAAATGGGCCAGATGGTTTGGGGATTTTTCTTCTTCATTGGGCTCGTCATAGCTTTTATTGTACGGCTTATCATTTCAAAAATGGGAGGATTATATCTCATTGACCCTGGTATTCAGCGGCGTATTACCGGGTTTGCTGTTGATTATCTTCTTGTTGCCACCATCATGGCAATTCAGGTTGTGGTTGTGTGGCAATACATTATTCCTATTCTGGTTATTAGTATTGCAGGTGGTTTACTTACAACGTTATTCTGTGTGTATTATGGCAAACGTTTGTGGAGTTTTAAATTAGAACGCATGCTTGCCATATATGGAACTGTAACAGGAACAGTGTCATCCGGATTGTTGCTTTTGCGTATAGTTGATCCTGAATTTAAAACAACCGTAGCGCTTGAAACAGGTGTTATGCTCATGTTTGCCTCTCCATATATTATTTTAGGGATGCTCTGGGTTAGTGCTCCGGTTCTATGGCAGTGGAGTTTAATAAAAACAATTCTTGTGTTTGCTGGCATGTTTGTTGTAGCTATCTCCATAACTGAGATACAGCGTTTTCTTATTTTAAAAAAGAAACATGCCTAATTTATAAATCTTTGTATAAACTTACTTTTTAAACAATGAGTGAAGAGTAATGTTAAAATATTATTTTCTAAAATTAAAATTTAGTAATGAAAGATGAGTTATGAATATACTTGAAGAGTTAAAAGGATATTTTGAAACAAGGCTTAATGAATGCAAGACCAATCAGGAATTAAATAAACATCAAATAGCTGCCTATACAGCATATTTGGAAAAGTTGGATTCAATACACGATGATGACTATGGCAAAGTTGCTGAAGCAATAGGCGACATGTTTTTAATTGCCAGGGCTGAACAACGTGATCGATATGAATCTTTGAAACGCATTAAAACGCTATTTGGTGATAGTGAGGGTGTGAAAGCTGAGCAAATAATGATTGATGCGGTGCAGGCATCTTCAAACCATACAGAGCTTTATAGTAATATTTCAAGAGCAAAGGATGATGCTGGTGTACTTATACAAAATACTCACAGAGCATTAGAATTAATTGTAAAACTTATAACTCAATGTGTGGAATACCATGTATCCTGTAAAAGCAGAAAACAGAAAAGAAAAGCTGAAGTTGTAGCTATCTGGAATGAACTGCAGCAATGTGATCCTGAAATCACTGTTGATAAAATCATGATGCATAAACCATATTGCCGGGTTATTCCGTTTGATAATGAAAGACTTTCACTAATTCTTTCCTGGCCTGGTGAGGTGTTATAATAATGGATGATACCATTAAACAAATGCTATCAGGATACCAGACAGCTCTTGCAGCATATAAGCAAAAGTTAGGTGAGTCACATGCTAAACTGATGAAAGCATACGATATATATGCAAAGCTTTGCAAAAAGGCTGAATCGCTAAACGATGCAATGACTTTTTATTCTGATAAAGAAGTTAGCACATCAATGGCTGATATGAGTGCGTTACTTGTTGAACTTGCGCAGGAAAAACAAGATACATCTCTGGCAACAATACCTTCTGTAGATCAGGTTGCTGCTGCTTATCATATTGCCTATGAACAGCTTCCCGGGGAAATGAAGAAAACACGTTCAGTATATGAGCGCATTTTTGAAATTGAGAAACAATCTCAGAATGCCCTAATGTTTTTACGCACAATGGCAGATGAAAAAATCTTTTTGAAGTTGAGCATAATGCAGCAACTTGAACAGTTGGAAGGAAAAAAGGAGGAAGCCCAAAGAAATTCCAATCCTGTTATGGTCAACTACTATGAAAAGATGGAAGCAAAAATTCCCAACGTAATGTCAATAGCTGAATTAGAATATTATGCAAATCTTGAAAGCGAAATTGCGCTATATCAAAATTGGTGGGATATTCTATTACTCAATACCAGCGTGACACTTCTTTGCAATGCAATAGCAGGTTGGTTATTGACACAATCTGAAGATGATCGTGAGGAAGTGGAAAATTCGTATCGTTTTATTGCGTACTTCTATGGTATTGATATGGATGAGCTCTTTGCTGTGCCACGCTTAAAGGACCATGTTGTGAAAGTAATATCAAAGTCGGTTAACAACTCAAATAGTATGGAAAGTGCTGAAGCATTGATTTCACAATTTAAAAATGCTATACAGGCCTGTATCAATGGTCGTGATCCTGTTAAAAGAGGTCCTGCAAAAAATCAGACTTTGATATTGTGGGAACGTGAAGCTCCGTTACAAGCACTTGAGGAAGCATATAAAACCAACGTATATAAAACGTTGTAATGTATATTATTGTATCATGTGCGAAAGTTTGTATAAAAATGAAAAAGGTTTGCCATGAATAACCTGCAGGGAAAGGTCACCGTTATCACTGGCGGTGCAAGCGGTATTGGTGCTGCCATAGCGCTGGAATTTGGATTACACGGTTCATCGATAGCAATTCTTGATGTGGATACAATCGCATTGAAGAAACAGGTTAATTTTTTGCAACGTTATAATATACCTGTGATCGGTTTTCAGTGTGACATCACCAATGAAAAACAATGCACGGTAACTATCGCCAAAATAATAAAACAATACGGTGGTATTGATATACTGGTTAACAACGCTGGCATAACTCAGCGTAGCCTTTTTGTTGATACCACTGCTACAGTGTATAAAAAAGTTATGGATGTTAATTTCTTTGGCGCCCTGTACTGTACCAGGGCAGCTATAAACAGCATTATTGAACGCAAAGGTGTTATTGTTGTTATTTCAAGTATTGCTGGTATAGCGCCATTATATGGAAGGACAGGATACAGCGCCAGCAAACACGCCCTTCACGGATTCTTTGAAAGCTTGCGAGCCGAGCTAAAGGATGATGGTGTTTGTATTATGATGGTATGTCCTGGATTTACTAGTACTAATTTGCAATCACGGGCTCTTTCTGGAAATGGAACTATCAATACTTTAGATAGGGCTATAGTTGGTAGGGAAGCAAGTCCACAGAGTGTTGCACAAGCAATTTATAAAGGGGTTATAAAGCGCAAAAGAACGTTAATATTAACAACAGTGGGGAAGCTTAGTTTTTTAATAGCAAAATATTTTCCACGATTGTATGAAATAATGATGAGTAAAAGTGTAAGAAAAGAATTTATTAAACGTTGAGTAAAGAAAATGTTACAGTCTTATTTTTGTATTCCCTCACCAACGATAATCTTCATGAACTCCCTGAAGTTTTTATCGCTGATGCCTGCAGCATCCATGACACCTAATTTTTTAAACTGAAGCATACCTTCTGCAACTGCAGAAAGAAAAAAGGCAACCATCTTGGGGTCTAAATTCTTAAAGTCACCTCTTTTTACACCGTCAGTAAACGCACCTGCCATTAATTCAAGTAAAGCTACATTCTTTTTCTGGATTTCATCTTTATGTGGGTCAGGTTCATCATCGTATTCAGCTTTGTATTCGGTTAATATGTTATAGTAATCATGATATTCATAGTAAAATTTAAGATATGAGTCATACGTTGAGATAAGTTTCTGTGCAGGAGTTTTACGTGCTGCCATGCCTTCACAGAACAGTTTGTGCAGGGTATCAATTGCCTCAAGGCAAATGGTGCTATAAATCTGCTTTTTATTTTTAAAATGGAAATAGATTGCCCCTGTTGTCAGTTTCGCCCGTTTGGCAATATTTCGTATGGATATGCCATTGTAGCCAAACTCCAGAAAAAGTTTGCGGGCAATATCAAGGATTTGTTGACGGTTATTTTTTCTCATGATGACATTGCATAAGAATGTGACGAAAAGGGTCAAGATATTTTTTTAAATTTTAAAATGAAAACAATGATTACATATCGAAAAAATGATATATTGTCATTAACGTGATATTATATGAACAAATAAATCAATTATAACATAATATTAGCATGAAAAAGATATTATCTTCCATTGATCAGGCAGTTTTGCTCAGAGCAATAGAACAGAGTCCTGCTTCTATTGTCATAACTGACACAACTGGTATAATTCAGTATGTTAATCCAAAGTTTGAAGCTATCACAGGATACACTTTTGATGAAGCTGTGGGTAAAAATCCACGAATATTGAAGTCAGGATTTCAAAGTTTAGAATTTTATCAACACATGTGGCACACCATACTGCGTGGTGAGGTGTGGGATGGAATTTTTCATAATAAGCGTAAGGATGGTAGCTTTTTCTGGGAACACTGTGTAATAGCGCCTGTTGTTGATGAAAAAGGAAATGTAACTCATTTTGTTGCTATTAAAGAAGATATAACCGAAAAGAAAGAGCAGGAAGAAGCCTTGCGTAAAAGTGAAGAAGAATTGCGCACACGAAATGAAATTATAAGCAAGGATTTAGAATATGCAAAGCGCGTCCAGCATTCAATAATAAATACCACACTGCCTCAATATCCTGGGATAAAGATATATACACAGTATATTCCCTACGATTATGTTGGTGGCGATTTTTTCACCCTGAAAACTGTTGATGAAAATCTTTGTATTTATATGGCTGATATTACCGGACATGGAGTGCCTGCTGCTTTATTTTCAACAGTTTTAAAATATGTTGTAGAAAATTTATGGAATAGTAGGATTTTATCTCCTGATCAATTTATGTTTAAACTTAATCAGGAACTGATAGGTATATTGTCAGGATACTTCTTTACCGCGTTTTATGGTGTCATAACACCCAATTTAAAGGGCGAATTGTATTTAACATATACCCGCTGTGGGCATCCCTATCCGCTGCTATTATCAAACAATACTATTTCAATGTTAGATAGTCCTGGCACATTATTAGGTATTTACCGCGATATAAAAATTACAGGCAATACAATAAGACTTTCAAAAAATGACAGATTATTTATATTTACTGATGGCCTTGTGGAAATGGATATTAATAGCAAAAAAGATTTGCGGTTTGATATTATTGCTGAAGCAGTGATAAAGACTAAAGATATGGAGTTGCACGAAGCAGTTCAAACACTGCTTGACATGGTAACTTCGCAAAATACAACAATTGATGATGATATTGCACTTATAGCGCTTGAGCTTTGTTAAAATAAATGGCGTATGTCATGCGCTCACTATGATTTCTTTTTATTTTTCTTTAGTATTGCATATTCAAAACCATCAAGCAATACCCTGAATGATGCAGCATTAATGTTTTCCGACAATGCATATACTTTCCACACTTCTTCACCGTCGGTGAATATGATGGTTACTTCTACATCGGTACTGGTACCGCGTTTGGCATCAAGTATATTTGCCCTGTAATCAATAAGATTGACGTTTTCAATCTCAGGAAATAGCGGTATAAGCGCTTTTTTTAAGACTTTTGCAAGTGCATCAACCGGGCCATTGCCGGTGGATGCTTCATGAATAAATGTGCCATTGGCTTCAATCTGGACTGTTGCTTCCGGATTAAAACCATCGTCAATCAAGCGATAGTTATCAATGACCTTAAAAGGAGGTTCATATTTTTTTAACGCACGCGCTATTGATAGCTCCCGTGTTGCATCATGAATTTCAAAGTTAAGCATGTATTCACCTTAATATTTAAAATATTATTGAGAACTTTCCTGTTCTTCTTCACCAAGAGAATATTCAAAATTCAATGTATAGCTATTATAAGGATCTTCTATTGTTTTCTGGCTACTTTTTACTTTTTTGTTGTCACTGTACACTTTTATTTCAATAGATGTAGCTCCATCAAAGGTTGTTGCTGATACCTCTAAATAATCTACATCTTCTATCTCCTTTTCAAACAGTGCAATACCATAGGCATCTTCTGTAGCTGAGAAAGGAACAGGTGTATCCCCATTAACGATATAATATCCAGTAAACCCTTTTACTGTTGAGATGACCATAAGTTTAATTTTAACTGGTTCATCCTCACATGCAATAAAAGTTATCAAAGTAACAGCTATAAGTATTACTAAAAGTAACCGTTTTACGATATGTAGTTTCATAACCCTTCTGTTATCATACCATTCTAAAAATAAAAAATTCACTTTTTTGTGATAGTAAATAATAAAATATTGTTAAAAAGTCAATATTACTATTAAAGCACTGTCAATAATTTTTATATGGAAATTAAAAAAAGATTTGTATGGTCGTGTTTTTCAGTGTAATGTAAATTATATAAATAGAATTTCAGGGGGTAATAATCCTTATGCATTCATTAATTGCAATTATTAAAGAAGCATCATTTGTTAGCGTTTTTGTTATTGTGATGATGCTGCTTATAGAATATATTAACGTGGTTACACAGGGCAAGATTGCCAACCTTAAATCAACAAGATTAAAACAATATACTATTGCTGTTATTCTGGGTATTATTCCAGGCTGTCTGGGTGGTTTTGCATCTGCAGCTATGTATGCACACGGTGCAATATCACTGGGTGCAATTGTTGCCACAATGATAGCAACCAGTGGTGATGAAGCATTTGTTATGTTTGCTCTTTTCCCTGCAGTGGCATTTGCATTGCATATTGGCCTTGCTTTAATTGGCATTGTGGCAGGATATTGCACAGATTTGATTTTCAAAAAACATGGTCCAGTTGAACATTGCTGTGATGGGCTGGTAATTCATGATGAAATTCCTTTTTCACATTACACGCCTGGCAATATTATTTCATTATGGAAAAATCTTTCTTTGTCGCGGGCTTCGCTGATGTCACTGCTGCTAGTTGCTTTATTAATGGTTATAACTGGTTTCTTCCACCAGGAGGAAGGTTTTGTAAAAATTGCATTGCCAGTCATTATTAGTATAGCCATTATTATTGTGGCGATAGTTCCTGAACATTTTTTGCAGGAGCATTTATGGGAGCATGTTATAAAAAAACATTTTATAAGAATATTTTTGTGGACATTATTGGCGCTGATTGTCATTCATCTGCTGGTAGATGTTTTGCATTTAGATGCACTGATTCATAATGCCCAATGGATTGTCCTTGTTATTGCTGCGCTTGTTGGTATAATACCCGAATCAGGCCCACATCTTTTGTTCGTAATGATGTTTGCAAAAGGGATGGTGCCACTTTCAGTGCTGGTAACAAGTTCTATAGTGCAGGATGGCCATGCCATGTTGCCACTTTTAGCACAATCAAGAAAGGATTTTTTATTGATAAAATGTATTAATCTTATAGTAGGTTTGATAGTAGGTTCTATCATTATGTTGACAGGGAATTGAAAATTTTATTTTGCTGACAAACATGAATAATTAATATTTGGGTGGAGATAGTATTATGAAAAATATTTTAGTTACTGGTGGTGCAGGTTATATTGGTAGTCATGTCACACGATTGCTTGCAAAAAAAGGATTTAATCCTATCGTATATGATAATTTAAGTGGTGGATTTAAAGATTTTGTTTCGGGTTTTGAATTTATTGAAGGAGACATTGGTGACTTTGATAAACTTGCACATGTACTATCGCACTATAATATTATGTGCGTTATGAATTTTGCTTCATTTATTGCCGTAGGAGAATCAGTTCAGTACCCACTGAAATATTACGAAAACAATGTGGCAAAAACATTAACCCTCTTTGAAGCAATGATAAAGACAAATGTAAAACGATTCATATTCTCATCATCTGCAGCGGTGTATGGTAATCCGGAAACAATTCCAATACCTGAAGAAAGTCCCATGAAACCTGAAAGCCCATATGGGAAAACCAAGTATTTCATTGAAGAAGTTTTACGTGATCTTTCAGTATCCGATTCTTTTAAGGCAATCAGTTTGCGGTATTTTAATGCTGCAGGTGCAGATGAGTCAGGTCAGATTGGCGAAAGCCATGTACCGGAAACACATCTCATTC
>JARYLT010000038.1 GCA_029907515.1 Spirochaetota bacterium
GCACCACAGGATGTACATAATGCCTGTTTAACCCTGGGTTTTAAGTCTGAATGCAATGACTGTTTCATGGAAGGTGGTGCACAGCCCATAGCTATGTTTTTTATTGCCCCGCCAAAACCATACAATTCATGTCCTTTTACATGGCTTACCACTATCATACTATCAGCATCATGAATAGCAGATGCCACTTTGACACTCGAATACCATTTACCGGAAGCAGGGATTTCTTTAAAATCATTCCCACGCAAACCATCGGCAATTATAACAGGTGCCCCACACGAAAATATAGAAAAACCGTTCATCTCAGCATTTTTTAAATGATCTATTGCATTGCTCCGTGAACCGCGATACAAAGTATTGGCATCCGTAATAAAAGGATTTGCCTTTAAATCTTTAACACAATCCACAAAAGCTCGTATGATGGCAGGTGGCAAATATGCAATATTGCCATATTCACCAAAATGGGTTTTTATTGCTACAAAATCTTTTTCATTAATAATTGAGTTAACTTCCAGTTTATAGAACAATTTTTTAATTTTGCTACTAATATTTTCGCGGCTACTCATATGCATATCAATAAAATATACTTTTGCCATACCCACCTCTTTTTTGTTTGCAGTTATTATTTATAGATTTAGCAAAATTGTCAATAATACTTTTCTATTACATATTAATAGCTCTATTTAAATAATTACTCAAAAGATTACAATAGCCGATAGTAACTGTAGAATAAATTCTTGACATGGTGTATTAATTTTCTTGCAATATTATTGTAGATATGTATAGTTTTACCATATTGTTACCCTGGGGAGAAAACATTGGAAGGATTGCAACAAAAAGCTCAATATTTTTGTAAGCCAGCTAACTATAAAGAAGCCCTTAAAATGGGCCAGGATGTTTATATTCAATTCTCGCTTTTAACACCCGAAGTAGAATCTATCATCATACGAATGCTCAGTGTTTACCTTGCTCAGCTTGACCTTCTTTATTTAAAAGATATGTTTATTAATATTATTAAGGAATTAGTTAATAATGCAATAAAGGCAAATGCAAAAAGGCTATATTTTAAACAAAAAAATTTGGACATAAACAAAACCGAAGACTACCGCATAGGCATGGAAACTTTCAAGGAGGACGTCTTTGTCGAAAACCCTGAATTTCTTGAACAGCTTGGTCAATCAAATTTCATTGTACGAGTCTTTTTTTCAATTACGGGGGATACTCACAAAATACATGTAATTAATAATGTTCCAATTATACCTGAGGAAATGAATAAAATAAATGCACGGGTAAAAAAGGCTTACAGCTATTCAGATATTTCAGATGCTTTTGATGATATACTTGATGATTCGGAAGGTGCAGGGCTGGGTTTAATTATTGCACTCATGCTTATGAAGAATGCAGGTTTTCCACCTGAAGCTTTTGCAATATCCACAAATGGCAAAGTTACCAGTGCCTCTATAAATATCGATGAAAGCTTCCGGAATATGGACCTGAAAGTAAAGATGGCACAGGAAATAATCAACGAGGTTGAATCATTGCCATCATTTCCTCAAAATATACTTGAAATACAAAGGTTATGTGCAAACCCCGAATCAACTATTAAAGCAATAGCAGATAGCATCAAACGTGACCCCGGGCTTGTTACTGCAATATTAAAATTAGCCAATTCTGCAGGCTACATTACATCAAAGCGAGTTGAAACCATAGAAGAAGCAGTAAAAATTATAGGCACTAAAGGGATAAACACTCTGCTTGTTGCAAGTGGTGTTCAGAAAATACTGGATTCCCGTTACAAAAAATTTGAAACAATATGGAATAATTCATATAAAACTGCTTTTTATGCACAATTCATTGCAATGAAATATCATAAAGAAAGGTTATCCGAATTTGCCTACCTGGCATCCTTACTGGCTGACATAGGCCTGATGGTACTTCTTTCCATTAAACCTGATGACATCCAGAAGATACGTGATATTGTTGGTTTAAAACAACTGGAAAACATCTCATTACTGGAAGAAATATCTCTTGGAGTTAGCCATAGTACACTGGGAAGCATGATTTGCCAGAAATGGAAATTTAACGATGCATTAGTCAAAGCAATAGAATTTCACCACAGGCCTCACTTATCCCCGCCCCAATACCGGGATTTAATCAATATTGTATATTTAGCATATGTTTTCAGCAGTATTGAAACAAAAAATTTCAGATTTGAAATTGCCGATGAAGACTGTCTTGACTATTTTAAGCTGAACAATAAACATGACTTTGAACAGCTTCATGAATTGACAAAAGCCAGATACGACGAATATATTAAAACAAATCAACAGATAGCAAAATAACGCTTATTTTTACAGGGAGCATATCATGTATTTTCAAGATCTTATTGCTAATCTTAATAGCTATTGGGCTAAACAGGGATGTATAATTGCACAGGGGTATGATCTGGAAGTTGGTGCTGGTACATTTAATCCCGCAACGTTTCTGCGTGTTTTAGGGCCTGAACCATGGAATGTTGCATACGTTGAACCATCACGCCGACCAACCGATGGGCGATATGGTGACAATCCTAATAGATTACAGCATTATTATCAATACCAGGTAATTATGAAGCCTTCCCCACTCAACATCCAGGAACTTTATCTTGATTCATTACGTAATTTAGGAATTAAACTGGAGGAGCATGATGTACGTTTTGTTGAAGATGATTGGGAATCACCTACGTTAGGAGCTTCAGGATTAGGCTGGGAAGTATGGCTTGATGGCATGGAAATTACACAATTTACCTATTTCCAGCAGTGTGGCAGCGTTGAATTAGACCCAATACCTGTGGAAATTACCTACGGCCTTGAACGCATTTGTATGTATATCCAGGGTGTTGAAAGTGTATTTGATATTCAATGGAATGAAACATTAACATATCGCGATGTACATCATCGTAGTGAATTTGAATTTTCTCATTACAATTTCAATATAGCTGACATTGATTTACATTTTAAACTATTTGACCTTTATGAAAGGGAATGCCTTAAGATACTTGATTATGAACCAGTTCAGGTGGTTCTTCCCGCATACGATTATGTACTTAAATGTTCCCATGTGTTTAATATCTTAGATGCACGCGGTGCCATTTCAGTAACTGAGCGTGTTGGATATATTGCACGGGTCAGAAATTTAGCACGCCGTTGTGCTGAGAGGTATATTGCAATTCGCGAATCAATGGGGTATCCACTTTGTAAATATGCTCAATCCGAGAACGTTTGATGGATTACTTTGCTAATCTTAAAAAATATCTCGATGCCCATGACAATTTTATTATCTCCACTCATGAAAGTCCTGACCCTGATGGGCTTGGTGCAGAGATTGCATTTAAAGAACTACTGCAAAAAATTGGGAAGCAGGCAATAATTATAAATTCTGACCCAACACCATCAAAATTCAGTTTTATTGATCCTGATAACGAAATAATAATATTCAATGAAAACATTAAGATAGACAATATAAATAATTTTGCTGTTTTTGTTCTGGATACAAATGACTTCGATAATATTGGGAAAGCATATCATTATTTAAAAGATTCAATCCAGGATGTATTTATTATAGATCACCATGAAGGGGGAACAGACAAAATTAAATCAAACTTCATTAAAGTTGAAGCTTCATCAACATCAGAAATAATTGGTAACATTTTACAGCATTTTGGAGTAATCCCATCATTTAAAGCTGCACAGGCTCTTTATGCCGGAATAGTTTTTGATACCGGTTGTTTCAAGTACCCTAAAACTTCACCCGTAACATTTGTATTGGCCGCACAATTAGTAACACTGGGGGTCAGGCCATATGAAATTTATCAGCAGATTTATGAAAATAATTCTCTGGAAGTATTCAGATTGCGAGCCCTTATGCTTTCCACAATGGAAGTCCATTATGGTGGGAAACTTATACTGATGAAGCTAACCCCTGATATGCTGAAAGAAACCAATGCACCATTTTCAGAAGGGGAAGTTAATATTAATTTACCCTTATCAATTCAGGGTGTTGTGGCAAGTGTTCTGATAAAACAGGACATTGGAGGTCCAGTAAAAGTCAGCATGCGCACAAAAGGCGATTTGGATGTTGCCGAAATTGCTATTGCAAATGGAGGTGGAGGACATAAAAATGCTGCAGGCTTTAAATCATTGTATGATTTTGAAACTACACGATTGAAAGTATTAGAAGAAATGTCACGTTTTTTTAAATAAATTAGCAGTTTTTCATGAAACAACCTATTACATTTATAACAACCCTATAAGCAACTCAATCAACCCTAAAATATCCTGATCTTTTTTTAGCAATGGATGCAATGGCTTATTCTTTTTTACCTCAAAGATAACGTTAATACTATCCCCCTCCAAATATGCTGGTATATCCACTTTAATACCACAGGCGTTAAGTTTTTTCTTTATCTCATTAATACGAACCATATATTCTGTATACTGTGGGTAACGAATTGAATATATACAATTATGGATATCATCATCTAATATAGTTTCGTTTGTTAGCAGTAATTCTATACTATCTCCAAGAAGTTTATCCTTCCCCATTCTATAAATATCCTCAATCATCACTACCATGCTGTTAAAATAATTTACCCTGAGCTGACATGCAGAAGTAATTTTTTCCAATAGAGCTATTGAGCTTTGGGGTAACCGTAATATTGGCATGACAAATTTTGGAGAAATTGATCTGGAATCAATATACTGAATGATGACCGGAGGCAATTCAATGATTGATCTTATATTCTTAAATTCAGTTAATGAAGCAGGCAGCGATAGTTCCTGTGCTCTTGCCATTACCTTTTTTTTATCAGCATTAAAATAATCATACAGTAAATATAAACTCTTAATTTTCCCAATGGTACCTAATGCATTGTTATACAATTTAACACTTACTATCTGTAAAAAATCATCCATGCTTAATTCAGTGACAATCTTTGCCGGGACATCTTTCATGCCTGCTTCCTGCGCTGCTATTATCCTGTTATGCCCACATACAGGCACGTATTGCTCCTGCCATTTTATGAGCAGCACAGGCTCAATAATGCCATAGTGCAATACTGATCTGACCAGTTCCCTGGACAACGGCTTTGAAATTTTAAAATAATTATTATCACATTGAATTGCGTCCAATGGTATTGATACAACATTACTTTCAGGGCAAATCATTATATAAGCCCTCGTAATAATTTTGTAATCTCTTCAGGATAAATGACTGTAACTTTGGGGAGTTTTTTTAAGCTTTCTTTAGCTGCCTGAGTAAGGTTAGCAGTTGTAATAAATATACCCTGTTGCACTTTCATATCATTAATGGCCTGTGCAAAATTTCGTAATGTTATTTCACCTACATTTGTTTTATCCCAACGCCTGACCCACACTAAAACTTTATCCTTTGTTTCAGGATTAATTGCCAGAAAATCAACACCATCTGCTTCACGATATGTTTGTAATATCTGATCAACCTTAAAACCCATTTTTGATACCAGTCTGTTGGAAATAATTCTGAAATTCTCAGTATCTAAAGCAACATACCTGTCCATAACATCATCAGAAACACTAACTGTTTTTCCATCATCATAACTTATTTTAGTGGTAACAACGATATCTTTTAAATTATATTTTTTTGTACTTTTTAAACCACACATTTCCCATAATAAATTTTGTGGGAAAGCATCATCCATCCATGTTGTGATAGTTTCTGTAACGGATATCGATTCTTCTTTGCTGAATTTATCAACCTCCATTTCCCTGCGCAATTGTGTTACAAGATATTGTATATTTTTATAGTTTCTATCTCTGCGGTAAAGTTCATTCCATGCTTCATATGCTAAAGAAGTTTGTTCATTCTTTAAATATGCATACCCCAGATCATATAATGCCAGAAGTTCTGCATCATCATTTGCATTCTTCCGTGCAATATCCAGTAAATCCTGAAACAACTTTATTCCTTCATCATGCTTTTTCAGGCGCATCAACATAAATGCCTGAAATCGTTTTGCCAGATACAGTACATCAGGGTCCTGGGCTGTATCAGCAATCTTAGAAATATATCCCAGAGCCTGGCGATAATCACGCTTGCGATTACATGCAAATGCAGCAGCTATCTGGGCAATTTCTGATTGAGGTTTTATCTGCACTGCTAATTTAAAATTATCGATAGCATCCTGTATACGCATATTCTGGTAATAACAGATTCCTGCTCCAAAAAGAATTTCATAATTGTCATTCTTAAGCTTTACCAGTCTGTCAAAATAACGCTGTGCAATATCAAACTCTTCCTGACCAAGACAGATAAACGCAATATGGTAAAGGGATTCAATATCAGCAGGATAATTTTTAAGAATGTCCATATACGTCTGGAATGCTTTTTCAATCTCATCCCGCATATAATATGATTTAGCCAGTTTCTTCTGTACTGAAAGCTGGTCAACTTCATAATTGAATTTTCCAATTTCAAGTACCTTTTCAAAATGAATAACTGCCTGGTCAATCTCTCCAACAGCTAAATACAGGTCAGCCAGGCGATAGTGGACAACAAAATCATCAGGATATTCATCGATCGCTTTTTTATATTCAAGTATAGCATCAAGAAGTTGATTCTGTTCAACCAGTTGCTGGGCTTTATATAAAGGGCTAAATTTTGGTCGTATATAGACAAGGTAGTACAGGAAAGCACTTATAATAAACAAAGATACCAGAATATACGTAATCATTTTTTTCCCACTCAAAAAATTATTAAAAACCACCACCTACTCTATTATCGTTATAACTGGAACTATCGTTTAAACCTGATTTCTGAAGGCCAGCCATTAATGCACCATGATTTTTCTGTTTCATATTTAACAATGAAATCATCGGCTTTCTTTATTTTTGCTTTAAACGGAAGATTTATTAAAATATCATGGGGAACAAAACGGGGAACATCAGTAAACTGTATAACAAACTCACTGGAAGTAGAAGTTGTTACAAAACTTATAGTGCCAAATCGTGAAGGAGCATTTGTTATTACAATTTGTGAATCTCCAAACCAATCCTCAACAGGAACCGGGAATAATTCTAATCGTTCTGGATGATCAATAAAGCATATATTGCGGATAGCCTGAAACAATAATGATACTGCAACTGTTGATATGGGTTCTTTTATAATAGCGTGGCCAGATACAGGATCAAGGAAATCAGGCATGAATTTTCGCTTTTTACATAACGTTATAATAGCAGATATTATATCAACAGCACGCTTATCATGAGCATATAACATACTATTGGCAAGGTTAAGAGAACTGATGACATCAATACCACAAATAATTGTATTATACAATGGCAAACCTTTGCCTGCATTAATAATATCATCTATAATCCTTTGTACTGTATATTTTCGAATAATATGAACTATATGTGGATATAAAAATGATGTATACAGTAGAATTCTGTTATTGGATGTATTAATAGTATTTGCAAATTCCAGGCTTTCTTTAACTGATATCTTTTGCTTTCGTAATGGTTTGCCATGCTTTGGCAGCCATTCAATAAGTTTTTCTTCTTCTTTGCTTGTTTCCTGAGATACATTGAATAAAACATTTACCACAGTCGCCTCAAGTTTATTGGCTTCGGCTAAAAATTTTGTTTCATCCCCAAATAGCCCCAATGATCTTGACATAAATGCTAAATTTTCCAGAGCTGAAATTATTACGGGAATATTCCATATATGGTGGATTGCATTTTCATCAGAATGGTCAAGCAGAATATATTTCTTTATGTTTTTCAATTCTTTGGAAAATTGTAAAATATTTTGTGCGTACTGCTTGCAACCCGGATAATTGTTCTGCAAAAAAGATGTATCCTTAACTATTCTATAATAATCACCCAGCATATTACATACATATGCAGCAGATAAAATACTTTCTAAATCATCTTTAATTCTTATATTTTTTAAGACATAATTAATGATCGATAGTGACTGTTGAAAATGGCCCATTCTATTCAATGTCATTATTGTATAATAATGACGGGCAATATCCTCGTTTTGATTTGTATCACTTATATCAACATTTGCAGCTTCTACCAGCGCTGAAAATTTGCAAAAATTTACCCATTCATTTATACTATTCTTTCCAACTGTTATCCCCACCCCTTCCTTCATCCTGAGGTCAATATAACTTGTATATTCATTTTGCGTTGATTTAATGATTATTTTAGGAACTGAAATTTTAGACTCTTTATTTACCGCAACCCGCATAGCTATTTCAGATTCTTTATTACTTATATCATAAACAAAAGCCATTGTAGCCATACGTGCACTACTGGTAACCTTATGTTTATTTTCTTTCCTTCTAATATCAATGTCCCCGGAAATTTCATTGCCCGTAAGTACATAATCGGGCTTCATGAGCAAAGCACAATGATATTCGTTATTTATTCGTACAAAATTATTTTTCACCAGTTCAACTGATTCCAGGCCTGATAATCTTTCAGTTGTATATGGCCGTACAGCTATAATAAAATACGCCTTATTTTTCTTTTTATAATGAACATTATTAACGATAACCGCTTCATCGATATTTGTATGAGTAATATAAACTGATTGTTTAAAGGTAAAATCAGGATGGATATAAGAAGTTTTTACCACACCGTTGTCTATTCCCTGCTGGATATAATTATCATTATGAAATTGTATTAAAGAATTATCTGTATATATCCAGAACTCTAAAGACCATGATGACCATACTGGATGGACCATACCCGAAGGGTCAATTCTTATTGACCCGCTGCTTAAAAAGCTATTGATGGTATACCAGGTTCGACAATGATTATTATAGAGAAAAAAGGGGAGTGATTGTATTCGCTCATTAACTGTATTAACGTATCGAGATATCCAGTAAGGCCATACAAAATAATTATATTTTTGATAAATTATAAAATTCTTCATACCTTCGGATATCTCCGAAGGTATGTATAGAGGGTTATTTTCTGTATTTCCAGATAATAAGTCTTTAAGAGAACTTTTTTCAGGATCCTCAGTCTTAATCAAAGGAAACAACATAACTATTATTTAAAAGAAGCAATGGCTTCTTCTTCAGTATCATATATTTCGAACATGTCCATAAGCTCAACAACTTCAAATATCTTTTTAACAGCACTATTCATATTACAAAGCTTTAGTTTTCTATTTGATTCTTTCAAAATCCGCATAGTGGAGACAAATATCCTCAATCCACTACTGCTCATATATTCAACTCCTGAAAGATTTAATAATAGATGAGCATTGGGCTCGTCTTTAATTAATTTATTTATTTCTTTCTCAATATCAGCTGAAAGATGTACATCTAAACGCCCCTGCAAATATACTACAACAACATTGCCAACTTTCTTCGTTTGAAGATTCATCATACCCTCCTGATTATAAAATTAAAACTGGCTTTATTCTTTTGTAAAATAAAAAACTATTTTAAACATATTGAGCAGTACTCAGACACCAATACAATAAGTTCTTTTAAAAAGTTACTACAAAATTTATGTAATATTTTGCATTATAAATTGGAAAAAAGCAAGCAAATTATAATAAAATACTACTCTTGCCCCATCTTAGCCTGTCTTCTAGTTATCATTAATCCAAATCCAACAAAGAAAAATAATACAAGCAACAACACGCCACATATTGTCAATATAAGATGATCGTAGGTAAGACCATTGACAAGAAGAACAGGCGCAGCTACTAAAGGAAAAAGAATACCATTATAGTATATCATTCCACGATATTTTAACGGGTCAAATAAAGGAAGAATCATACTTAATCCAGCAACTGCCATCAATAATGCAAATACTCGTGAAAAATGATATAACGGTGAAGTAAAAGTATCATATTTAATTAAATTATACCAATCAGGGTTAACCTCAATTCCAAAAATATTTGCAAACAAAATTGGACTGAATCCATACAAAAGTCCAATAGTAATATATATAATTCCTGTTAATAAAACTCCAAATTGTAATATGTTTGTTGCTTTTGATCTCATTTACCCCCCTACTATTTTTATCATGATATCATCAAAATTTTCTTTATTATCAAATGTTTTTTCAATAAGATCATCAATTGACGTCACCTCTGGTATCTGTAAAGAAAACTCCTTATTACAAACCGCCCCGGTATCGCAAGCATATAAATAGTAATATGGAAGAAAATCAACAAATTTTCTAAAAATCCCTAAAACTTTACTTTTTAATGAAAGTGGATTGAATATTGTATTGTTGCTTATAAACGATATTTGCTGTATATGTGTACGCAATAACGTTTCAGGCATGGCGGGATATAATGGAAATGATGAATGATACTCTTCCTTGTTTATACTCACTCCTTCAAACAACGGCAGGAAAGCAAAAGAAGCTGCAACAACATCACGTATATCCCCGGTAGTAAACATTCTCGATGAATTATTAGAAAAAAGTATTGTATACGGAATAATATTGTAATATTCAAGTCGCTGAGCATTACATACTGAAGACGAAAAAGATTTTAAAGGATCATTTTTAAATAAATATTTATCAGGAAATGTAACATCGAGCATTGAATGCAATTTATCATCAGAAAAATAACTCAATAGTAATTTTTTATATTCCTTCAATGAACTTGAATGTAAAAATGCAATCAATACTACATAGGGAATCCCGGCTGCATAAATTATATCAGGGACATTGTCAGAATCCCTCAGTGTTTCAAAAATACCTGCATAGTACAGTGTTTCATACATCCCGGATGCAAAAACCAGGGCTTTTTTATCAGACAAAATTTCGCGGAAAAGGATATCATGTTGAGGTTTAGTTCTTAAGATTGCCTGAAAAACTGTTTCACCAAACTCAATAGAAATGGTGTCAAAATCTTTATGGGGATCATCAATTTTAGATGTTTTTTCAAAATGTTTGTTAACAATATATATAACCTGCTGCCCCTGAGTTAACAATGAATCATTTATTGCCTGAAGTTTGGATATGGATTTATTATTAATAATTTCAATCAGGATATCAGTATTATGCAATATAGTATCACGTAGAGCAACATCACTATTTGAGCAATCAATAATAATATAGGAATATTCAAAAGAAAGATAGAATAACAGTGGATTGATAATATCGGGATTTAATCTTACCTTTGAACCAAAAGCAACGTTGAGAATATCCAACGTTTCAGATACTTTTTCAATTCTTTGCTCAATAAATTTCTGGCCAGTTACTTCATCAGGGCTTTTTTGGGATAGAGGTGGTAATAATTGTTTGCCACACATATCAAAAACAGAAATGCCATCATAGGATGCATCCAGCAAAATGGTTTTTTTATTAAACGATGACAAAGTGGCTGCTGCTATTGCTAATGTAGTTTTGCCACAATGTTTTTCAGTACTAAAAACAGTGATAATTTGAGTTTTATTTCTGTTTAACTTTTTCCCTGCATCAGTTAAAGAAAAATTATAAAAATCAGCAACTCTAAGATATCCCCGTAAAGCCTTGAAATTATTGCCCATAAACTGATACAGGTCGGTATCTTTTAGTTCATAGGCAATTGAATCACTTATTGCCCTTACTATCCCTGAACCTTTTTCACAAAACGGCAATTCACCAAAAAAGGAAGGTGGTGTTATATAAATAGATTCAGCAGGTTTTTGAATTTCAAAAACACCTTTTTTGACAATATATAAAGAATGGGAATCACAGTTTATAATACCTCCTTTAGGGATAGCCAGAGGTTTTACTACTTTAAGTAATGCAGACAACTCCTCATCCATCAAATGTTTAAACAATGGAGTTTGTCTTAATATAAGAATATCTTTATTTATCATACAGTTATGTTTTTTTTAATAAACGTAAAAGATCACTTTTTCCATATAATTCTATGGGACGTGTATTTGAAAAATCAATTGCACTCTGAGTAAACTCACCTGCGGTTATAATGATAACGCGTGTTGCATTTTTTTCTTTTAGTTTTTCGTGGAGCTTTCGCAATAATTTATCATTCACCACATCAGTTGTTCTAAGAATACGTACAATTTTATTAGTTCTGCGTGTATTTCGCCATTTTCCTTCAGTATCGGTTGCAATTATTTCTATTTCAGTATCACTGATTATATCAACATCCATAACTGTCAAACCCATTGCTTCCACCATTTTACGGCACGTGTGCTCAAATTGTGCAAGGCCAGCAATCATAAAATCCTTAATGCGGTCATCCTGCCTGAACTCAGCATACGCTTTAAGTTTTTCCTGAACATCACGAAAGGTTGGATTAACAGCCACAATTTTTTCCCAATTCGATATAGCCGAATGAAGATCACGCATCTTTTCCTGAGCATCAGCTAAAAAATACCGCAAATTTAATTCTGTATCACTACCCCTTTTTGCAAATTTCAATCCCCGTTCAAACTCTACTACAGCTTTAGGAAGCTGTTCACGCTCTAAAAAACAGGTCCCTTTTGCAAGAAAACACTTAACTTTAATTTCATCACTCTTTTGAGCTGTCTCAAATTCTTTAATAGCCCATTCATAATCACCTAACTGTCGCAACACCAGGCCTAAAAAATAATGTGATTTATAATCATTGGGATCAATCTTAATCGCTTCAATGAATGACTGTTTAGCATCAGCATAGTTTTGCATTCTATACTGAACCTGCCCCAAATAATAATATGATGGAGCATGTCTACTATTATTAGAAATACTTTTCTTAAAATAAGGTGCTGCTTTCTCTAATTGACCAGCATTAAAAAAAATTACACCTAACTCGTAAAAAGGTTCATAGTTTGCAGGATCTAATTTAGTTAAAAGCAGGTACTCTTTTTTTGCTTCTTCAATGGCATTACGCGCTTTGTATATGCTTGCCAGACGTTTTCGAATATCTATCTCATTAACCTTATCATCAAATTTTGATATTTTCAATACCTGTCTGTATTCAAGAATAGCATACTGTATATTATTTTCTTTTTCATAAGCTAATGCTAGAAGATAATGCGCATAATGATTCCGGTCATCTTTTTCTATAATATCATTAAGCTTACGTATTGCTATTTTAGTCTGGCCTGATTCAATGAGTTGTTGAATTTCTTCTAATTTACGTGGAAAAATATAAATATTTGCAAAATAAAGAATAAAAATGACAAGAATTATTATGAATAAAAATATTATTGCATATGTTACCAGCATACTCTGCAACCTGTTGCCTTTTCTGGATTATACATTTACCTTATGCATTTCCTTTTTGAGCTCTGAGCCTTTTGTTTTCTTCTTCAAGCTGTTTTATCTTTTCAAATGCTTGCATTAATTCCAATCTGCTAAGCTGGGAGGCATTTTCCCGTGCCTGTGCTGTTTCAGTTGCAAGCTTTAACTCAGAGCGTGAATATTCAACAATATTCTCATACATAGCTATAATCTGGTATGCGTTCGATAGTTCCTGTTCATTAAGCTTCAAGACATTTTCATATGTCTGAATGATTTTCCGTAATTCAGCTATCTCTTCAGTTAGACTCAGATTTTCTTTCTTCAATTTTTCAATTTCAGATGCCATAGTATAACCTCAAGAAAAGTATATCCTCAAAGTAACATATAATATTATACTACTATAATGATTATCATTTTGGCAAGAATAAATCCAGTATAATACTAAAATTTATTATATATCATACCAAAAAATATTGACAAAATTTTATGATTGATTACTACGAACATAAGCGTTCATATTCTAAGCATAATCGGGGGCGTAGCTCAGTTGGGAGAGCGCTTGAATGGCATTCAAGAGGTCAGGGGTTCGACTCCCCTCGTCTCCAAAACATTTAATCAATAACATGGACAAGTAGCCCATCTCTCAGTTTAGGTTCAAACCATGTTGATTTTGGAGGCATGATTCCTCCCCTATCCGAAATAGCCATAAGCTCGTTAATTGAAGTTGGATACAAAGAAAACCCTACTTTAAATTTTCCACTATTAACTTTCTTTATAAGATCATTAACAGCATTTATACCACCAATAAAATCTATCCTGGAATCTCTTCTTGGATCCTGAATGCCAAGAATGGGGGCCAATATAACATTTTGCAAAATTGCAACATCAAGCCTATCAACATCATTCTGGGGTAATTCTTTTTTATAGTTGAGCACAAACCATTGCCCATCACAATACATTCTTATTTCATGAGGCTTTTCAACAATACCAGTATCAGTTTGTTCTACTGAAAAACTTTTGGCAAGTTCATTCATAAATGACCTGAGGTCGTGATTGTTTAAATCTTTGACTACACGGTTATATGGTAATATTTGTAATTCTGAATGTGGGAAAATAGTTGCCACAAAATAATTAAATGCTTCATTTCCTGAATATCCACTTTTCCTGCGTTCCAATCCAACTCTGACAGCTGATGCAGCACGATGATGCCCATCTGCAATATACAGAACAAGAGGCTGTAGTGCTTCTTTTATCTTTGCAGCCAATGTATTATCTTCAATTCTTCGGACAGTGTGCTGCACACCATCAGCAGCAACAAAGTCATACAGAACTGGAGATAAAATTGATTCCTTCATCAGCTCTTGCAGAGTATCATTATTTTTATAAAAAAGATATACAAGCCCGGTCTGAGCCCCAACAATATTTATGTGGTTCATCCGGTCAATTTCTTTATCCTCACGGGTTAACTCATGTTTTTTTACTACACCATTAACATAATCATCAATTGAAACTCCAGCTACAATGCCATTCTGTATGTGATTATCCATCTTTAGTGTATAAAGATAAAGATATGCTGCATCATCCAAGGTAAGCACACCATCACTAATAAACTTTTGTAAATTTTTCTTACCCTGTTTATAAACATCCTCAGCATACGGATTATGTTCTGCTGGCAAATCTATCTCTGGCCTGGTAACATGAAAAAAGCTATATGGATTGCCCTGTGCCAGCGACCTGGCCTCATCAGTACTTACTACGTCATAGGGCAACTCGGCAACCTTTGTTACAAATTCTTTATTGGGCCGTAATGCAATAAATTCGTTTATACTAGCCATGATTATTTCCTTTTTAACAATTAAAGCGATAGTTCTTCACCATGAATGGTAACAAGCTTTTCAATTCTGAAACGCTTTGTGCCTGCAGGTATTTGTACGGTTACTTCATCACCCACTGTCTTTTTGTGCAATGCTCTTCCAATTGGGGATGACAGTGAAATCTTCCCTGCCGAAGCATCAACCTCATTTGGGGTGACGATAGTAAACTCAATAACCTCATCAGTATCTAAATTGCGTACCGTAACCAGTGAACCAAATTCTACCTTACCCTGTTCTATTGATGAGATGTCTATACTATCCATCAAGCTCAGTTGTTTGCTTAAATATGCAATTCGCGCCTGAACAAACGACTGTCTTTCACGTGCAGCATGATATTCAGCATTCTCTTTCAGGTCGCCTTTTGCACGTGCTTCAGCTATCCTTTGAGGCAATTCAATTTTCATTTCATACTGCAGTTTTTCTATTTCCTCTTTTATCTGCTTTTTCTTGTCTTCAATATTAACAGGCATACGTATTCTCCTTGTGAAAATAGAATTCAGTGTATTGTATTATTGAGAGGAATCCCAATCTATCGGGATGATGAAGCAATCTCAATCCATTTAAAAAATATAACAATAATTATAACCTTTGATCAATTAACAGTAACTATCGCCCAATTTTAAAGCGCAGTGCAAGTGATGCAATGATATATAGTGTATGTCTACAATTTTTTACAACAACTTTTCTACTTTAACCATTGATGGTGTTATTTGATTATGCTTTACAATTTGTTTTGACGCAAGCCGTACCAGCATAAACGATATCAATAAAAAAACAATTCCTATAACCATACCTGAAATTTCTTTATCATGGAAAACAGGCAATGGTACAAGTGAACCCAGTAGTATCCCTGCAATGAGAAAAACAATAGGTATTCCATAAAGTACAACCGACGATAGTACAAGCCCTTTTGATGGAATCACAAAAAATACCCTGTCACCTACTTTTGCGCCCATGGTATTTTCTATCAGAATCTGCCGTCCACTGGATTGCCGCATGGTACATTCATGGTTGCTGCATGAAGAGCAAAAAGAAACTGCATCAGCTTCAACCAGAACGTATTTGCCCGTAACCTTTTTAACTATACCACATTCGGTTTCCATAAATACCTGCCTGATATATATACTATACCACATATTAAAAAAGCAGCAAATTCAATTTCTTACATTGCTTTCTTATTCTTTTTATGTTACATATTATTACTTTATACTACTTATAATTACTTATTACTACAATAATTATTGACAATTATTATAGAATATCATTACTGACCTTTATAGACATTATAAATACAATTATAACATACAGTGGGGTAACAAATGGAAAATATAACTAAATCATTTTTGAAGTTATTTATAATTTGTTTACTGGCAAGCACTGGTTTTGCTCAGGATGAAATTACAAATGGTTCCTCAACAACAAAAAATAAAACAACAGATGATAGTCAAATAAGTGTTCGGCCAAAAGTTAAAGCATTTTACCTTGGGGAGATAGTTATCTCTGAAACAAAAATAGCCAATATTGAGAAAGCCACAACCAATACTGAAATAACCAGCAAAGACATTGACATGCATAATGATAAAGCCCTTGCCGATTCTTTGCAGATGGTACCCGGTGTGCAGGTTGAACAAACAGCAAAAGGATTTTCTGGTCTTTCAATGAGAGGCCTTGATCATCAATATGTAGCAATCCTTATAGATGGTGTCCCAGTTATTGATCCTTATTATGGAGGCAATAATATTGATATATCAATGATCCCGGTTTCAAATGTTGAACGTATCATAATCAACAGGGGTGTATCCTCAGCCCTGTATGGTTCTTTGGGAAGCGCAGGATCAATCAATATAGTAACCAAAAAGCCCCAGGAACTGTACGCAAAGGCAAAAGCTGAATATGGTGAGTATACCAACTACTATATTGGAGGTGAGGCTGGTATACCGATAGGGAATTTCTACACATGGATTGCCGTATCACGTCAATATTCAGATGGATATGAAATATCAAAAAAATTAACTACAGGGAAAAGGCGGGAATGGTTTGATAAACTGGTTACATATGATCTTGCAACAAACGGTTCAAACGTAGTATATCCGGCATTTAGTAATATTGATTTAGACGCTGTAGACAATTACCTGAATGATACCGGCAAATGGAATAATACCGAATATACAAAACATACTATTGCAGGCAAAATTGGATACTCCATAAGTGATGCTACCGAGATAGGCATTGCAGCAAACTACTATCACAACGAAATGTATTCAAATACATTTCAGAATAATTCTCTCCCCTACTTTGATGAAGAAAACAATGTGTGGTCACTCCCTGTATATACTCGCGATTATGTAGACTCAAGCGGCAGATCATGGAGAGATATCTTCAGCAATAGAGCTTTTTACTGGCCTGAGGATTGGCGCTTCAATGTATCACCATACTTCACCACTTCATATGGAGATTTTAAAATCAGGATCAGTACATTTTATATCAAGCAAAGAAATAATCTGGAAGGATATTTTAATCAAAATTATGATATTGCTCAGATGTTTCCAAATTCAACAAATTATACCGGTAATGTACAATCCATATTTGAGGAAACAGCATATGGAATATATATCATGCCTCAGTATACCTTATTTACGAATAATACACTCTATAGTTCTATTCACTATCGTAATGAAAACCATGACAAATTTGAGAAGGCTCTTGATGCTACATCTTCACTGGCAACCACCCTTGGAACCAATGAATACAAGGTTCAGTATATGAGTGCTGAATATGTAACCGTGGCTATTGAAGATCAGTGGGATATTAATACGGGTGCGGGGATGCTTTTCTTATCAATGGGTATATCGTATGATGCACAAAATCTATCTACATTACATGTTTATGATAAAGATACTGATTCATTAACTTCTTATCCAAAAATGGAGGGCAATGCACATATCTGGGGAACACATGATTCATTTAATCCTGTTATGGCTGCAATGTATGAGGCAATCCCTGACCTGCTCAAAATCAGGCTTGCATGTGGCATAAAAACAAATTTTCCTAATTTATCACAATATAAAGATATTGGTGATGACATACTAAACAACAATGAAGAATATCAGATTAAACCTGAAACCATATACAGTGGTAACTCTGGTTTTGAATTACTACTGCTCAATAATGCATTGTCATTTAGAAATGATTATTTTTATACAAAAGTTAAAAATAAGATAGCTCGCATTTATGATCCCGATAGTGCCTACGAAAAATACAAGAATCTTGATGGCATGACAGCCCAGGGAATTGAAAGTACAATAAAATATAAAGCATCACTGTACACTATAGATATAGAGTGTACACTTAACTACGTATATACTTATGCGCGCAATGATGCGGTAACGAGTCTTACGTATGGAAAAAGAGCTGAAGGTGTTGCAACGCATCAATTTTTGGCACAACTGCATGCAGCTTTCCCCACTCAAACTGAATGTATTTTCTGGGCAACCTATACTGCTGATCAGATTGTGTATGTGGCAAATACTTCCTTTGACTTTACCTCAACTTCGTTTAGCGCTGATGCGTATGATACAGTTCAATTACATAATCCTCTAATGCTCAGTATTAAACTGCAACAAAAATTTTTACATCATTATTTATTGTATGTTACTTGTAAAAATATCCTGGATGATTATGCGGCTGATCCGTTTAATCCCGGCCCGGGACGGATGTTCTATATAGGATTGAATGCCGAATTATGATAGTTATAGTTTTTGCATATGAGTATCTCCATTTTTTATTGTACAGGGATAAAGTTAACGCTGAGTCCCTGTACATATTTTCATAGCCCAATAATCAATAAAAGGATGATACCATGGAACGTTTAAAACATTATTTGCCATATCTTCTGCTGGGTATACTTGCACTATACATAGTATGTGTGCATTATTTCAGGAACAACCCGCGTGATGTTATTGCCATTACCGGTGCAACTCCAAAAGCAATTGTAGCCCCGCTACCTGAAGGCATTTCCCTTACCATTACCGGATATACTGCCAGAGTATACACATTGACCAGTAAATCCCTGGCAGCTTTTATGCCAGCATATGTATTTACCCGTGAAGTGACTGATACAGGAAAATATGCAGGTGCCTATCGATATCATGGTATTCCGCTTTTAAATATTCTTGAAGGAATCAAAATCAAAAAACCTGCAGATGCAGTTTTTGACGGCCCACATGATATTATTGTACAATTTAAGTCCAGAAGTGGTAAAATTTCAAAATGCAGCTATGGCGAACTGGTAATGTCGGGCAATATGTTTAACTACATACTGGCATATAAGCGTGAACCAATACAACCTGCCAAAGAAGGAAATACGTATTCAAAAAATCTATATAGAGAAGATTTAAAGGGTTTAAGGCTTGTTATTGCCTGTGACAGGGATACTTCACGATATCTTGATGATGTTGTTGAAATTAATTTGACTGTTCCCCAATATGACTGTTCAGCATTACCTAAAACAAAAAAAGGAAAACGATGCAGTTCATCATACATCCTCTGCACTTCACCAAATAAAAGTCATAGAGCTACTTTTACCGGTGTAAGCCAGCAAACAATATCAGATTGGGTACAGGTTGGTCATGGCAGAGGATATAAAGGTATAGTGCAGGTAAAAGGGTTTAATCTGAGATCATTTCTTTATCAAAATTTTTCATATATTCCACACAATGCATGGTTTATGTTTATTGGGTGCGATGGCTATCGCTGCGTATTTTCGTATAAAGAGATATTTGAACAGGATGCGGGAAATAAACTAATGATTGGAACACATATAAATGGGAAATCAGCACAGGGACATTTTATGGTAGCTTCAACCGGTGATTTTTTTGTAGATAGGTGCGTTTGGGGACTATCACATATTTTACTTTTTACAAAATAGTATATGAACGTTTCTATACATATTCTGATTTACATAAGCTTTTTAATATATATTACTTCTTTTATAGCAATAGTTGTCAACAAAACATATCTATCATTTACATTACTTATTGCTGGATTTATTTGTAATACTGTATACCTTATTCAAAGGTTGAATATTAGCGGCTACCCTATTCCCCATGGGATTTTTGATAGTATATTTTTTACTCCATGGGCAATAGCATTTTCTATAATTACACTATTTTATTTATATAAAAACCACACAATTTTATATGCAAATGTTGTACTTGTCATTACAATTTTGATAGCCATATGGTATCCCAAAGGCATTATGGTGCCTGAACCGCATAAATCACACGTTTTGGCATATACTTTCTTTGTCACAGAATCATTTGGCATAGGCCTTTTTTATATAAGTGGGTGTTATTCTTTACTCTGTCTTTTAAACAATAATAACAATAATAATGATTATTTTTATTTTGCCAATCTTTCCATTATTTATGGATTTATTATGTATAGTATCGCACAATTTACTGGTGCAGCATGGTGTTATTATGGATGGGGAACACTTTTTAAATGGAGTCCCCGGCATTTACAAAGCGCCTTTATCTGGACAATGTATGTAAATTTCATTCACCTTAAATATATACCATATTTCAACAATGAAAAAAAATCACTGTATGCATTACTATGTTCATTATTTACATTTATTTTTTATTTATATTCATATATACATGAATATACAATACAACGAATAGGTGGCTAACACCATGAGGAAAATTTGGAATATATTATGTAGTATACGTACCACATTCTGGCTAATGACAATACTTTCATTTTTTTTATTATTTGGTTATATTTATACCAACACATTTTTTAAATTCTATACCACACTTGATAACAGTCCCATCCTGCAATGGTTACCAAAAGCCATAATCCATGATTTTTATAGATCATGGTGGATTATAGGTTTATGTATTATCATACCATGTATTATATGCAATATGTTTTTTTGTACCATTGATAAATTAATATTAATTATAAAAAATAACCATACACTCTCAAACAAGCAATTAATGGGAAAATACATTATAGCTATAGTTCATTTAATGAGTATTGTTATCTTAATTTCACATTTTATCTCGCTACAATTCAGTACTATGTTTATATTTACCATAAACAAAGAAAAATTTATTCAGTTTTATTCAGAAAAAATGTATTTAAAAACTGTACTAATTCAATATTATCCCTTTAATTCCACATTGAAAAATACAATTAAGGATATTTCCATAACACTACTACCTGGTAGTAATAGTAAAAAAGAAATAGTCTTATCGGCTCTTAATCCAGCATTATACAGAGGCCATTTGTTTTTTTTAATTCCAAATAAAAAAAATAAACAACGCATTGTTGATATTTCTAATAGCAAAATGAATTCAGAAATAATATCCCAATATAGTATTCTTGTTAAAAAAGATTATGGCTATACACTATGGATGTATTCATTCTCATTCATTATTGTTTTCATATTAATTTTCTATTTTTCCAATTTAAAAAAACATAATTATAACTAATTCATCACTTCTAATTAATTTTGCTTGATTTTCATTTAATATTGTTTACTATCTAATCTTTAGATCAATATATTATCCAAACATTTAAATTGATAAAGCTTATTAACATACATGAACAGTATCTATCTGGATGATTGATGGTATAGTTATTTGTTAATAAAATTTTTTACATCTTATGAGGAGTACATTCATGCCTAAAGAAATGATGAATACAAAGGAGGTTGCAGAGTACTTAGATATCCATGAAAAACAGGTGTACCTTTTAATAAAAGAAAACAAAATTCCATGTACAAAAATTACTGGCAAATGGCTTTTTCCCAAACGACTTATTGATGAGTGGATTATTCGCAATTCTACAGAACAAATAAAATATATTGCAAATAAAGTCAAACAAACAGGTGAAAGCATACTTGCTGCAGGCAGCAATGATCCAGTATTAGATATACTTCTTAATGAAATCAAGCAGAAAAATCCACTTGCGTATATTTTTAGCACTTCCACAGGAAGCTCCACCGGGTTAACTTTATTTAATAATGGCCTGGTAGATGTTGCTTGGTCACATCTCTATGATAATGAAACTGAAAGCTATAACATTCCATTTGTAAAAAAATTATGTACCAATAGAGAATTAGTCGTTGTGCATTTATTTGATAGAGAAGTGGGGCTCATCATTGCTCCTGATATAAAACATATCATTAAAGATTTTAGTTCTATTAATCAATCAGAAGTAGTATTTGTAAACCGACAGGAAGGTTCAGGCATACGACAATTGATTGATCTATATATAGCAAGACATGCCATCAATCCTCATCACATTAATGGATATACCAATGTTAAATATTCCCATATTGAAACAGGGCTGGCAATACAATCAGGCGAAGCTAATTGCGGAGTAGCTTCTGTTGCTATTGCAAATTTCTTTAAATTACCTTTTATCCCTTTAACTGTTGAAAGTTTTGATATGATAATATCCAAAGAAATATTTTTTAACCAAACAATTCAGAACCTTATAAAACTCCTACATGATCAACCATTTATCAATAAAATTAAATCAATTGGTAATTATAATTTCTTTAATTCTGGCGAGATTATTTACGTAACATCATGAAAATAATCATACAACCATTTGTAAGAATATTTTTATCACTCCATGAAAAACCTATTTTTTACTTTAGCATTACCAGCTCGATTTTATGCCAGAATAGATATAATACTCACCGAACTGTTCATCAGTATTCCATGCACATCCAATTGTAAACAGTATTGTATTATAATATACATCAGCACCCGCACCATAGCTTGATGCTCTATCCCACCCTACACATTCTGATTTATAAACACCTGATGATGCAAAAATTTCAAAGTACACAAATTCATAGAGCAATTCATACATTAATTCAAGCTTAGCAATATGCCGTGAATGTGTGGCAGTATATCGCCTGGCATACCCTAACAGGTAACTATCGAACACATATTCTGCATAAATTCTGTTAAGTGAATTTGTGTAAAAGCTATAACAGGAAGGAACAACATACAGACGCATAGTCAGCTGTAATGGTATATACGCTGAAGCACGTGACATGAGCACATTTTCATCCTGTGATACACCTGCATATAGTGTTGCATTCAACGCCTTATTTTTTTTTGCAATGGAACGGTCATCAGTTGCACGGAAATTGAGTTGTAGTCCTGCATTGTTGTACGTATTATGCAGGGGCACTGCATGTTGCTCTGACACCCGGTAGTATGTTCCAACCCCATAAAGAAATACCGAAATATCAAAAACACCAATGTTGCTGAATATCCCAATACCAGCATATGGTTTGGCGATAGTTACTGTAAAATCGCCATAGCGCTCCCACACTGCATATTCCTGTGATGCAAGTAATCCAGCATGCCATCCAATTGTTGCAGGATAGCTCATATATTCAAGAACGCCTTTTTTTACTGTAACCCTTTCTTCATTGAATCCAATCTGCCCCTGACCAGTTATAACGGCTCTGTAAAGTGGTAGCGATAGCGTCATTGAAGGAGTTATTCCATAAATAGGAAGTGTGTTAACTTCAAATGAAAAGACCAATTTTTTGGCTCTGACATGTATAATCAGGCTTACATCATCTCCTTCTTTATAATTGGCCACATTAACCTGTATTGAATCCAGTATATATTTTTCTTTTAGCTGTAAAAACAATGCATGCACTGTTTTCCTGTTATATACTGTCCCCAGTAGTTTCTGTAAATCCTGCATGATAGCTTCTTTAACACCAGAATTGGCTGTAAGCTGTATATCTGCAATGTGTGACTCAACAACATACAGATAGCAAATATCGCCCTCAAGGTAATAACGCTTTACATAGCTTGTGGTGTATCCAGCTTCATGAAGCTTATTGGTTAAAGCTATTGCCTGTACTTTTGCCTGGCTTTCTGACGTAACAGATTGATTTTCAATTTCAGCAATGTCTACGGGGACAGTTAAGCCTTCCACAATAACCTTTGCCATACACATGCTGGAATAAAAAATAAACAAAAGCAAAAAAGAAAACTTTTTCACAGTATCCTCACATGTGTTTTACAGTAACACCTTTAGGTATTTGCATGGTAAAAATATCAGGTTGTATTGTTACATTAAGGTGCACATTGTAATAGCGGGTTACGTTGCGTGAGGTGCCACTGTGAGTTCGTGCAATAACTTCAACCGTAGTAGGGAACCATAAGTTATTGAGATACATATAATCTTCATACAGTTCACGCATAATCTCAATATTCTGTGCCGTGCGTGTGATTTTCTTCACGGGATATTTATTATGTGTATCTACAATTAATTCTATTTGTGTGCCTGTTGTGGTATCAATGAGCATATACCGGTGCGCTTTATTAAAAAATCCATAGTATGTATTTTCTTTGCTTTTAATAACAATTCTATCCTTGAAAGCAAAAAATTGAGCAAAAGGATGAGTAACTGGAGCACTCATATTCTGCATGACCCACAACTCTTTTGATTCAGGATAGTACCACTGAAGCTTCCCTTCTTTTACAATTACGATTTGGGAGAAAGGTTTGCTGTAATCTATACGCAAATTTTGTTTATATGCTCTGTATCTGCCTTCATAGCGTACAGTTGGCTTGCCCGTTTCAGCTATAACCTGTACAATGGTGGCATCAATGCTTTCCACCGCAAAGTTGTTTATAATGCTGTCAAGCTCATCTGCAAAGGATTGTATTGAAAATAACAGGCATATGACATATACTACATGTTTCATAGGGTTAACTCTATTAATTTTATTGTTGCATAATTTGATTGCTCTGACACTGTAGAGTATACCATCATACTTGTCAAGGTAAACCTATGCGACTGATAATCAGTACATTAATGCTTTTAATAAGCTTTACGTATTCCTTTGCTCAGATCAATGAAAGCGCACAACCATTACAGTACCCTGAAGGCGTTGTATCAAACACACAGCCTTATCTTATATGGTGCGATATATACAATACGGGTAACAAACCCTTTGTGGTTACAGTTACTATCACCAATTTACAGGGTCAGAGCAACGAATATACTCTGTATCCTGAAATAATAGACGGGATGTACTGCGTAGTACAAATACCCGTTGCTCTGACCCCTGATACATACACATATACCATAAAACTTTTACATAACAATAAACCTGAAAACAAACGGTATTATCATCATAAAAAGTATCCTGTTGAAGGCACCTTTACTGTGGATATAACGAAGCCTGATCCAGTTGATTCTTTAGATAAAACCAGCCTTATTTATTATTTAAGCCAGAGTCGCCTGAATAAACTCCATTATGGCTATAATGCTTTATTCTTTTCATCAAGCGGAACTATTTCTCTTGGTACAGGTGTAGCAGTGTATTATTTAACTAATTTTGGGATTGTTACCACCATTATATCAGCAGTAGCCATAACCTCAGGTGTTATTGGAATAACTGCAGGCATTTATTATGGTGTGAAATATTATCAGAATAAGAACGTTATCGAAGATGTAATTAAAAAATAGCGATATTACCCAGAAAACGATAGGCGCCAAGCCGGGGTAAAGGGGCTGGCTGGTCATCGAGCCTATCGAGATGAAGTCCCTTTTCCCCTTATGAAAAGAATACTATGGAGTTGTTGCCGCCCGGACAAAAGAAAGTGCATAAAAAGATTCCCTGTGCCTCAACATTCTCTACATGAAGCTAAATAATATAAACACAAAGATATTGAAGGCGCTAAATCGTTTGAGCACCTGCACAATGCGGAATAAAATGGGGTCAGAGCCTCACAAAAAGATTGAAAAATCCCTAAAACAAAAGTACAATTGATTTATGAATAGTATACATATACGTGCCTATTTATATATAAGTATATACCATACTCACAATATACACACTATATATTACTACTTACTATCATGGTCCTGAAAGAACTTACTAACATATATTCATCAACCGATGAATTCAAATCGCTGGCAGCCTCTGGCGTAAAAGCCTTTTCCATAGAAGGCATTCACCCATCTGCGTTTCCATTTATTGTGGCAACATCATTTAACACCCTGCAAACTCAAACCATTGTGATTACCACCGACTATCACACAATGAACCGCTTTGTTGCCGACATATCAGCATTTGTCAATGAAGACACCATTTTCCCTTTTCCACCCTTAGAAGTACTCCCGTATGAGTATGTTAACCCATCATCATCTATTGAACGTGATCGTATCACCGCGCTGTACCAGCTTCTTTCAGGAAAGCCTGTCATTGTGGTTGCAACCATTGAATCACTGCTACGAGCTATCCCTCATAAAGAATTTTTTTTAAAAAAAGGCATACACATTGAACGAAATCAAGAATATCCATTTGAAGTAATCATTGAAACACTCATCAACTATGGCTATGAACGCGAAACACGCGTTGATCGCTACGGACAATTTTCTGTTAAAGGTGGTATCATCGATATCTATCTTCCCAATGCAGCCAATCCTGTCCGATTAGATTTTTTTGGCGACACCTGCGAGTCCATTCGCTACTTTGACCCCATGACGCAGGTATCACTTGGTGAGGTGGAAACCATAATCATTTATCCACGCCGTGAAATTTTGTTGTCTCATTCTGAAAAAGAAAAAATACAAAAAGAATTGCTGCGTGGCGATAGTAACCGTAATCAGCAGGCAGTTGAGTCATTGCAAAAAGCAAATGTACCTGGCATATACGATCTGTTCCCACTGGCAATTCAAACCGATACAATAACCTCATTTGCACACAATCCACACATATTCCTGTGCGATCCACCACAGCTAAAAGCAAAATTGTCTGAAATTGAGCGAACCTACCATCAATTGTACAATCACAAAAAAGACAGCACCTTCTGCATTCCAGCATCGCAATTATTGCTAAGCGATAGTTACCAGCACATTGAATCGCAGGCTGTCAAACTGCACCCATTCATAACCGATTCCAAGAACGTATGGCACTTAAAAGGATTACCATCATTCCAGGGAAGGATTCAGGATGTACGCAATGAGTGCGCAAAACGCATTGAAGAAGGATGGCATATTGTTGTTAGCACATCGTTTGAAGGGCAGGCACGCAGGCTGTACGATTTATTCAATGAATTTAAACCACAGGAGCATTTTGATACATATAACCCCAAAAAGCATTTTGGCATTATTATTTCAAATCTTCATGAAGGCCTTGAGATAGGAAGCATCAAGACATGTATCATCACCGACCACGAAATTTTTGGCAAATCGTACCGAAAGAAAAAGCATTTCAAACAGAAATATTCAAAGCCAATAGAAACTTTCTTAGAACTATCGCCTGGCGACTATGTTGTGCATATTAACCATGGAATAGGGATTTTCAAAGCCATTGAACGCATGAGTGCTGGTGGCGTTGAGCGCGACTTTTTAGTCATAGAGTATGCTGATGGTGACAGGTTATATGTTTCACTTGACCAGATAAATATGGTACAGCGCTATGTGGGGCTTGATGGCCGTCAACCACGTATTGATGCACTTGGCAAAAAATCTGCATGGAACCGCATTAAAGAGCGCGTTCAGCAATCAGTGGAAGAAATAGCACAGGATTTATTA
>JARYLT010000039.1 GCA_029907515.1 Spirochaetota bacterium
ATTTATACAACCAGTGCGGTTGCAGAATGCCTATACACAATTATATGGTATTGTTATTGATTATTATAACCGGATTGGATTGCTGCAACAGACATTTGATGCGGAAGCGGCAATCAACGATATTATGAAACCAGTCATTAGGGAACTCAGTGGCTATACTTCTATCGTTGTTATTCCTGATGCATATACTGAATCTATACCGTATGAAAATATTCAGTATAATAAAGGTGATACGGCAATAGTTTTTATGCCATCTCTGATGGCTGCTATGGACAAAACATCGTCCATTCCCCCCATAGCATATATTAATGTGAACAATACAAAAAAGGATCTTATTGTATCAGCTCTAAAACAATCTGACTTTGCATATACATCTGATGCAACAGTAAAAAGTATCATAATCACCGATAGACAAATCAGTTATAATAATGTTAAAAAAGGGTTGATGATTAATGGTGATGTGATACAATCGGGAAATGTGTTCATTAATTTAGCTAACACATCGCAGGTGTCGTACTATTATTGTTTGTTTATGATACAGAAAGAAATGGGAATTAGTGTACTGGTGAATAGTGCTGTTTCAGATGTTAATAGTATTATCTTCATCCGTGAATTCTGTAACACAATTAAAACTGATAGTGCTTTAAATGCTTATATGTCAGCATATCATTATTTGAAGAAAGACAGACGTTTTAAAAATCCTGCCTACTGGTTGGGAATTCGTTTGTATAGCCGCACAATAAAAGGTATATATGATGGTGTCAATAGATGAAAGGACAGGAAATGCCAACAGCGGTAATTATCGATGATGATGAGATGGTTAATGAAGTCTTAAAATTTATACTTGAAAATGATTATAACGTATATAATTATTACACAGCAGAGGATGCGCTGAAAAGTGATGTAATTGCATCTGCCGATATTATTATAACAGATGTGAACCTGCCAGGCATTAATGGGCTGGAATTTATTCATAAAGTGCATGAAATCGATGAAAATGTCCCCATCATCGTTATCACTGCATATAATGATATTGAAGTTGCAATATCAGCATTAAAAGCGGGAGCTTTTGATTTTATTTTAAAGCCATTCAAAAATGATCAGATAACGCTTGCAGTACAAAGGGCGTACGAACGCCATAAACTTGTAAAAGAAAATATAAAATTAGTAGAAGAACTTAAATTAAAGAACCAGGAATTGGAAAAGCTTTATGCACAGTTACAGGCACGTTCCATTCAGATTGAGAATGAGCTTGATATTGCCAGCAACCTTCAGCAGTGTCTTTTCCCTGTTGTCTTCCCAGAAATTAAAGGATTTTCTTTTTATCTTAAATTTAAGCCTGTTGAAAAAATAAGTGGTGATTTTTTTGATTTTATAATTCATGACGAAAAGCATTTCTCATTCATATTTGCTGATGTTTCTGGCCATGGGGTGCCAGCTGCTCTTTATTCCGCAATCGTAAAAACTGCTATAACAACGTTTGTAGATATATCAAAGTCACCTTCTGATATATTAAAAGAGATGAATCAGTTCTTAATACAGACGCAAAAGATGATGAGCTACAATTATGCAACTATATTCTTTGCACATTTTGATTTGGCTAAATCCTGTATCGAATATGTAAATGCTGGGCTGCCTTCACCAATAGTGATGCATCCGGATGGACACATAATCAGGATGGAAACAACTGGTCCCTTTGTTGGCATATTTGATACTTCGTTGTATACAACTAAAAAAATTGAATTGCTTCCTGGTGATAAATTGCTTTTCTTTTCTGATGGTGCCTTTGAATGTCCGGACAGAGTTGATCGAATCCTGGGAGAGAAACGTTTTCAAGAATTAATTGATGAGCATAGAGATCTTGAAATACCAGAACTGATAGAATTTCTATTTGATAAAATTCAGGATTTTTGTGGAGTAGATCGTTTTGTAGATGATGTAACCATGTTAGGAATGAAATTCAGTACACATTGATAAATTATTGCACTTTTGTGAATTAATTATAGTACTTATATAGCATAAAGATCACACTGATTTACTAATCATGTAAATAAATATGTAGCTAAGGAAATGGAGGATGGCATGAGAAAAGTCATGTTTATAAATTGGGTCCTTATTGTGACTGTATTGTTATTTGCACCTTATGTATATGCATTAGAGATTAGTTTTGTGGTTGGTGATGTCATTGTTGAACGTGATGGAAAGGAAAATCTTGCTGTTGTTGGGATGAAACTGTCACAGGGAGATGCCGTTGTTACAAAGAATGCAAGTATTGCAGAATTGCTGTATTCAGATAAAAGTACGCTCCGTATTTTTGAAAATACAAAGATTAAGGTTGCAGCAATACAGGACAATCAGGAGAATGTATCTGTCATTAATGGAGTTATCAAGGCAAAGATTTCAAAATTACAGAAGGGCGAGTCTAAAAAAGTGTATACTCCAACGACTGTTTGTGCAATCAGAGGAACAGAGTTCTTTGTGGCTGTTAGTGATAGTTCAAATTCACGGGTAAATATGGAAGAAGGATCGCTGGCACTGGCCAATCCTTATGGAGAAATAAGTGTAAATAACGATGAGCAGGCTACTGTTGAAGTAGCAAAAAAGCCGTTGCTGGATGATAACCCTAAAAATCCTGAATTGTGGAAAAACACAGCAGATAAAGATTTTGTCCTGGAGCCGCAAAAATATGCAGAAAGCTATAATGAATATTTGTCTACGTTAGAACAAAGGAGTTCAATGCAATCAGCTGAGATAGAAAAATATAAACAATCATCGGCCAAGAAGAAGGATTCTAAAAAAATAGAGAAAGATATGGATGAACTGGAAAATAAAGTGGCTGTTATAGCGGATGACTTTTTTTTAGGTGATTGTGCAAATGCTGCAGTGGATAATGTTTTGCAAATGTATAAAGAAAAGAAACAGGAAATATTCGATAGTTTTAATAAAGTAAAGGAACAGGCAGATAGAGTTGTTCAGCAACAAAAAGCTAATTATGAGGCAATAATGGCAATTAAAGAAGCTTATAGAAAAAACTATGAAGAAATCAAGGGAAAGCATAAGGAGAGCATTGAAAAAATTAAAGAAGAAATAAATAAAGTACATGACCAGTAAGTTAGCGTTACGATAATAAAAAGTTTTTACCGGATTGGACGCCCTGTTCAAATCCTTCCAGAATTTTTTTTGGGTCACGAGTTAATCTATCTACAGTAAAATCATCCGGGGGATAGATAATATCTATGTTTTTGTGTTTATGTTCCAGTTCATCAAGAATAGAATTGTACATGAGGTACCTGTTTTCCAGTGCCTGAATAAGATAGCGATATTTTGAATCCTTAAAGTAATTTTCAATAAGATATCTGATCCAGAATGATTCTTCTTTTTTTCTATACCCTTTTTTTCTGGTTACAACAACAAGTATATCTTCTTCCTTGTAACCAAGGTTTAAAGCTTTTTTATACGGTATGGGATCAAGCAATCCTCCATCACATAGTTTGCGGTTGTTATATTCTACAAATCCACGATATAATACGGGTATTGCAGCAGATGCCTTTAATGATGTTATAATATCATCTTTCCTTGAATGAAGATATACTGTAGATGGAGGATTATTATCGCTGTATTCAGTGGCAGTTATCAATACTGGGATAGAGTGTTTCAGGTATTGAATATTCAATGTTTCTTTACCTTCAATGACAGTTGAAACCATCCAATCTAAATTTAATATATGCTTTGTTGGCCGGAGTATATTTGATATTTTTATAAAACTTTCACTTAACAGGACCCCAAAAAAAGCATCGCGTGCTAAATAAATTTGGTGTGCGGAGTATGCAACACCTGTTAAAGCACCTGCTGATGAGCCAATAATTAATGTAAAAGGAAAATAATCTCTGTCAGTGAAAGCCTGTAAAACTCCTGTTAAAAAAACTCCACGCATACCTCCACCTTCCAGTATAAGCACCTTCTTTTTAGGGAATGATTTCTTTTGACTTTGTTTTTTTATATATCGAATAATCGGAGATACTATGAGCATATAGGTTAACTCCTGCTACACAAGGATTTAGAATCATATATCATTTTGTGAACGTCTATTGGAGTTTGAAAATTTTATTCTTAGCTTGATTCAAAATGTTACTTATTACCGTATATTTAAAAGATTTAGGAGTTACAGCATCAACAGACAACTTATTTGAAAAAATACATTATTTATAATACATGTAATGTATCAAAAGTCAATAGGAAAAATAATAGTATTGACAGTGTGTTTTTTACATTATACATTTAAACAGTAAATGCTAATATGTTAATCCTTAATCATTGATTAGTAATGAATTGTAAACCTCTTATGCTTGGAGGGTAGCATGGAAGCAATTGTAATACAGCATGGTGAAGCTGTAGATGCATCGGTGAACCCTGAAAGACCATTATCAAAAAAGGGTCAGGAGCAATTTGTCAGATTAGCTCAATTTCTAAAAATCATCAACTGGAAACCTGAAATTATTATTCATAGTGGCATATTAAGGGCCTTTGAAAGTGCGGCGATAGTTGCTGCAACATTTAATTGCGAAGTCGCAGTTAACAAATCTATAAACCCTAAGGATAATCCCGATGCTATTATACAGTATTTATTGCTCGAAAAAAGAAATATTATTGTGGTAACTCATAAACCATTTATTGATGTACTGGTGGCAAGGGTGTTATCAACTAATCAAACCGGTCTAATAACTGTAACAAATGCCTCCCCTATTTTTTTATCAAGTGATGGGGATATGCTATATTGCAAGGCATATATTCCTGAAATGATGATAGATGCCATTATTCGTTCTTTTTCAAACCGGCAATCATAAGAATGATAATACCTATTATGGACCATACAAAGGTACGCAATCTCCGTACAATACCAATAGTTAGCCCTAATGAAGGGTCATAACCTAACAGTTTAAGAGCCAATGAATACGAGCCTTCACTGGTACCCAAATTTGCGGGCATGAAAAACATGACAGATGTTAAAAAAAGCCCAAACACATACAGAAACAGTGCATGGTAGATATTAAAAGTTATATTAAGGAAATATACAATCAGATATATCTCTAATGTGCAGGAAATTGTCACTGCGAAATAATGAAGCAGTATGGATATGATGAACTTATGTATGTTCGATTTGCTGCTGAAAATATATTTAATTTCTTCATCCAGCTCTTCAATTTTTTTCCGCCTTTCATCTGTGATAATTTTATTACTGAGTCGAGAAGGTATCATTGAGATAATGAAATCCAGTAAACCTTCGCGCTGTTTTTGAATAATTAAAGCAATAATCACCAGTGTTAGAAGAAAAAATCCTACAGCAATTACTGTAATGTATGCTGGTAAATTCAGTATGAATAAGCTTAATGTAATTCCTGTTAAAAACATTAATGCATTTGCCAGTGAATGTGCTGTTCTATCCAGCACTACCGAGGCCAATCCAATCTGTAACGGGATGTGGTCTTTCATATACATTGCTTTCAATGGTTCCCCGGCTATTGAGCCAAAAGCATTTATAGAAGATGTTGAATCGCCACCAATACGGGCAAGTATAAGCAATATAAAGGTTTTCAAGGTAACAGGATGATTAATTAAAACTTTCCAGCCCAGGGTAAGAAAAATATGGCTGAAGATAAATATGCTGACGATGATCCAGAATCCCCATCCAACAGATAAGATTTGTGCTATTGTTTTTTGAAGGCCAAAAGTTTTAAAAAGAAAAACAAGTATTAGTATTCCAATAAATAAAAAAATGTAACGAGCTTTTTTCATGTGGTATCCAGAAAAATTAGAATTGAATGGCTAGAACAGTAAAATCATCCACAAATTCTTTGTCAACATCCTGAGTAACAAGATTATCCTGGAGTCTTTGAATAAGAAAATCGGGTCCTTTTTTTATGGATTGAAGCGCGATTTCAATGAGTTTTTTTTCGCCTGCATCCATGTTTCCGATGCCCAATAGATCAAGAACCCCATCTGTAAAAAGGACCACAAGGTCGCCATCCTCAAAAAACAAGGCCTTTTCTTCATATTTTGCATTGTTGGTTATACCAAGTGCTACTCCTTTAGCATTCAGACGAATTGTCTCCAGTGTTTTTGAACGTATTAACAATTGATTATTATGTCCTGCGCTGCCATAGGTTAAGAGTTTATTATGTGAATCAATGAGCATGTAAAAAACTGTTACAAACATACCATATTCAGAATCTTCATAAATATATTTATTGGCATGGGTTAGCAGTTGGCCGGGCTGGTTGTTTATACGGGATTCTGCTCGCAATACGTTCCGTGCTGTACCCATAAATAGTGCTGCAGGTATGCCTTTGCCAGATATATCAGCAATAAGTAAGCCAAATTTTTCATTATCAAACTGGAAAAGGTCGTAAAAATCCCCTCCAACCTCTTTTGCTGATTTATTAAATGCAGCTAAGTGGTGATTGTTGATTGATTGGGGAATTTTTGGAAGTATTCTTTTCTGGATTTCTGCAGCAATATCAATTTCCTGAGCAAGCCTTCGCTGCTCTTCAGTTTGTTGTAAATACAGTGAATTCTGATAGGCTTCTACGATCTGATTGGCTATGGTGGTTGCAACTCTCAGGTCATAGGCATCAAAACTGGTTTTGTCTAATTTGTCTGCTAAGTTTAAAACGCCAATAACAGTATTTTTGTATCGTAAGGGTATGGAGATAAATGAGGGGGTAATATATTCATGAATTTTTGCAAAAGAAGCAAGTGATGGGTCTGCTATAATATTATTGACCAGTAAAGGGTCCCCACTTGTAAAAACATGATAGGCAATAGGTGCCTGATTTTTACTTAATGGGGAATTGATAGATTCAGGAAGATTATATGAAGATGCAATCGAAAATTTGTCTGTTGAGGTGTTATATAACAGTATGGATGCTCGTTTAACGCCCACTGATGAGGCAAGAGGCTGAATTATCTTTGAAAATATATTCTCTGAAGGGGCAGAATGAGCAATGGCCTGGGATATCTCATACATTATTTCAAGTTCCTTAAGGCGGGTTGTCAAATCCTGATAGAGCTGGCGGTGTGTAATTGCAATAGCTGCTGAATCTGCAATATACATCAAAACTTTAAGGTCATCCTGAGTAAATGAATCCCTCCCAATTGTGTTTACTGCTTCAATAACACCAACTAACCTGTCAACAAGCACCATTGGAGCACAGATAATATTTCGTGTATGAAAATGAGCCTTGTTATCAATTTCTTTATAAAACCTTTCATCATTTTGAGGGTCATTAACAATCACTGGGGTGTTGGTAAGGGCAACATGACCGGCAATACCTTTTCCCTTAGGGACTATCTCCCCTTTGATAAGAGAGTCACTTCCCCCTCTGACAATATAAAAATATAGGTCTTCGGTAACAGGATCAGTGAGAAGGATTGAACAACCTTCTGTTTGCAACATATCTTTGGTTATATCAAGAATGACCATCAACAAATCTGAAAGTTTCAGATTGGAATTGATTCTTTTATTAATAGCGCTAAATTTTTCAATATCATACTGTAACACGAACTTTCACCATGTACCTTAAAAAATATCTGTTTAACTGGAATTACCTGTGATCCAGCATCCTGAATGTATATGATTGAATCAAATCTAAAATAATATGTACTATTACAAAATAATTTTATAAAATGTCTATCTTTTTTTAACCAATCGATACTGAATTGTTATATACGTCGATGAATGTCATTGTACATTGTAATGGTATGGTTGATTTAGTATTCTATAAGCATTTTTCTATATTTGTATAGTGATGGTTTATATGAAAGTTATTGTTGAATTATCGGTAACACCAGATTTCAAGGAAGAGGAATTATCAAAGGAACTATCGCTCCTTTGTGGATGTACCATTACTTCATATTCTATTCTGCGTAAGTCGCTGGATGCCCGCAAGATACCTGTATACCGTTATCGATGCTGCGTGGATATACCACACCATGTTGCAACAACACTTATATCCAGAGGCAAAGCAACTGCCTATAAAGAAGAGGAACCTGTAATAATTCCAAAAGTAAAAACCAGTAAGCGGGTACCAATAGTTGGATGTGGCCCTGCAGGGTTGTTCTGTGCTCTGACACTGATTGAGGCTGGTGTAGCCGTGGATATCTATGAAAGGGGTAAAACATTAGCACAGCGGCACAGGGATGTTGCTATGCTTCGTGAAAAGGGGATCCTTGATGCCAATAGCAATGTTGTGTTTGGCGAAGGTGGTGCTGGCACGTATTCAGATGGCAAATTGACTACACGCATTGATAAAAAAGAAATAAAGCTTTTTTATGATTTTCTGGTGAACTTTGGGGCACCATCGTCAATTGTATATGAAGCCAAACCACATATTGGTACTGACAGGCTTATTGGTATCATTGAAAATATCCGAAAGTATTTAATTCAGAAAGACTGCACAATTCAGTTTGGTAAAAAGCTCACCGATTTACGTATACATAACGATACACTGCAGGGCTGCTACTTTAATAATACAGAGGAGATAGTTACTGATATACTGGTCCTTGCCACAGGACATTCGGCACGGGATGTATATCAGATGTTGCATGCCAGAGGTGTTGCATTACAGAAAAAAGGCTTTGCGGTGGGTGTACGGGTTGAACATCCACGAGTGCTGATAGATGAAATTCAGTATGGTAAGGGAAAGGATGGGTATGATCTGCATGGTGCTGAGTATCAATTAACGTTTAAAGATATAACAGGGAGAGGAGTGTATTCATTTTGTATGTGCCCGGGTGGATTTGTTATTAATTCTTCTTCCCAGGAGGAACGATTGTGTGTGAACGGGATGAGTTACTCAAAGCGTGATGGAACCAGTTCAAATGCTGCTCTGGTGGTAACCGTTTCACAGGATGATTTCAAAGATATTTTTGATGGCATTAATTTTCAGATTTTGTTAGAAGAAAAAGCCTATCAGGCAGGTGGAGGTGGATTTGGTGCTCCTGCCCAGCGTATTACATCTTTTTTGCAAAATTCGGTTGATTCTTCATTGCCGGTATGTACGTATAAACCAAAGGTTGTTGCAAGTAATTTTAATGAAATTCTTCCTGATTTCATCAGGGAGCCATTACACAGGGCTATCGTGCACTTTGGATTAAAAATGAAGGGCTTTATTACCGGGGAAGGGATTTTAGTGGGAGTGGAAACCAGAACATCTTCTCCCATACGAATAATTCGTGATGAAAATTTTCAGTCAATTAATTGTAAAGGGTTGTTCCCTGTTGGCGAGGGTGCCGGATATGCAGGCGGGATTGTAAGTTCGGCAGTTGATGGTATTCGTGCAGCACAAAAGATACTAACAGTATTAGAGAGGGTATAAAACAATGATTCCGGTTTTATTGCGATTAAAAAATCCAATCAATATTGATGACCGACACCATTTTCCACGGCCAGATTTATTACGATTGCCAACCTACAACCTCAATGGCCAGTGGGTGATAGTGCCTGATAGAAAAAATCGTGGAACAATGTTACAATGGTATACTAAGACCAATGTTCAGAAGATACTGCATCAATGGTATAACATTGATGAATTTGAATCATATCCTGTTATAGTCCCGTTCCCGCTGGAAGCTGATAAAAATAACGAGTTTCATGCACAAAGCGGAATAACACCAGAAAAGGTGATATTGCATAAGCGTTACTGGTATTTCTGCTCATTTTCCATTGAAGATATTACTACTGGAATACTTCATTTTGGTGCCTGTGATTACAAAGCTACAGTGTGGCTCAATGGTAAGCTTTTAGGCACACATGAGGGCGGGTACACACCTTTTTCGTTTTTTACTCATTTTGAAGATACAAATTATTTAGCGGTACTGGTGGAGGACAGTCTATCACCATCGCAGGTGCGGGGTAAACAGACATTCCTTGATAAACCCTTTATGGTATGGTATACCAATATAACCGGCATATGGCAGGATGTCTGGGTTGAAAAGGTTGGGTCATCGTATATACGTTCAGTTACCTGCCAGAGAACAGGCAGTAGTGTCCGCTTTGTTATTGATGTGGTAACCAGCGAAAATATTGCAAATGATTTCAGAGTTGAATTGTTCATCTATGCATCACAGGTACATGGTAAAAAAAGCGCGTTAAAAACACCTGTCAAGACATATCGTGATATTGTGATGTTTGATGTTTTTAAAAAAGGTCAGGTAATATTTGAGGTGCCTGAATCGATTTTTGCTACATGGAGCCCAAAGTATCCTGCACTTCATCCTCTTCAGATAGTCCTGAAAAAAGGCACAAAAGAAGCTGACTGTGTGTATAGTTATTTTGGCAGAAGGGATATTGAAATCAAAAATGGCTCTATTCTTTTAAATAAAAAAAATCTCTATCAGCGGTTGTTGCTCAATCAGGGGTATTATCCTGAAGGGCTGTATAGACCTGGTGATAGCTCTATGTACAGAACTGATATAGAACTCATGAAAAGTATGGGTTTTAATGGATGCCGTATTCATCAGAAGATAGAGGATCCAAAATTTTTATACTGGGCAGATCTTTTAGGATTTTTAGTGTGGGAAGAAATGCCCAGTTACTATCTCCCATTACCCAAAAATATGAAAAAGCTCTATACGCAGCTTCAGGAGGTCATGAAACGGGATTGTATGCACCCGTCAATCATTACGCTTGTGCTATACAATGAAAGCTGGGGGCTTTATTCCATGTTTTTTTCTAAAAAGGTGCGCGATAGTCTCATTGCATTGTATACCAGGGTAAAATCAGATTTTCCAGGATACATGGTGATAGATAACAGCGGATTTCATCATGTAAAAAGCGATATTGCCGATATACACCATTATCTGAAGCGATTTGAAGATATTGAAGAATTTTATCGAAGGCTTGTTGCAGGTGTTCGCGAGGCACCACTGTGGGCAAATTTTATATCCATGATTTTGGGCAAAGAAAATATTCAAACACCGTATTTAAAAGGATATGCTGATACGCAGGCACCGCTTTTAATAAGTGAAATGGGTGGATTTGGTTTTGGCATGTATCAATCGGAGGCTAAAACCCTGGAAGAAAGTATTCAGAAACATTGTGCCATCCTTGCAAAATTTCCTCAGATTCAGGGTTTTTGCTATACCCAATTTACCGATACATTCCAGGAAAAAAATGGCGTATGCACGTTTGACCGTACAATGAAAGCTAAACTGTTGCCGATAATGCAAAAAGCGCTGTCAAAACATATATTTTGGTAACAAATATACATATTACAGTCGATAAAATGAGTAAGGTATAATATTCATTGTACGATAGATAATGATATGAAAAAATTTGCATTGATAGTTGTTTTCATCCTGCTCGCTATTGCTATTTATCCCGAAGGTGGAGACTACCTTACGGTAACACTGATAAGCCCAAAATTATCCTATGATGAAAATGACGATGTCATTGTATACTGTATTGTGCATAACACTGCTGGTGTACCGGTTGAATTTACCGTGTATGATGTTCCCTATACCACATTTCAACCTGTAGTATATTCACTTGACGGCAAAGAAGCCCCTTTAAAAGTTGACTATCGCTTGAAAAACATCCCAACAGCACAAATGCTTGCCAATGAGCAGGGGCGGAAAATAATATTACAGCCGGATGAAAAGTTTGTGTATACAGCATATTGCAATAACTTCTATACCTTAACAAAAAATGAAAAATTCCGGGTAAAAGCGTATTTTTATCCAGATGCAAAAGATGACTATGTTATAAAATCTGCTAATGAAGTAACTATTAAAATTAATCCAGTACCACAGTTTGCCATGCGTACGGGGATTATCAAACATGAACGTAAAGTGACCCCTTCAGAAGTGGTTATGCTGGCATTAATGGCCGAAAAGAACAAACAGTGGGAAAATGTTGTTAAATATATAAATATTGAAAAATTTATCTATGCCTATTCAGAATTTGCCAGGCGATATTCAACAACAAATGATTACGAGCGCTTGATTGTGCAGCAGGATTTTATTAATTTTATTACAAAGGAGCGCCCTGATTATTTGATTGACTTTTCTATACTTGGCGAGCAGATAATACCCCAGACTAATGTGGCATATGTGGATGTTAAAGTTAAACGATGGGGGCTCCGGTTCCCTGCAATAATGAAATACAGGTATACTCTGGAACCGTATAAGGATTTTTGGGTGATAGTTAATTTAGATGCTTCAATAGTTAAGGAATAATCTATGACAGAGATACTTTCACAGGATGAAATTGATGCCCTGTTAACTGCCATCTCAACAGGAGAGGCGGATACAACAGATTACACTGCGGTCAAAGAGCAGCGTAAGGTCAAAATCTATGATTTCAGACGACCTGACAAGTTTTCCAAAGACCAGATACGAACTCTGCAGATGATGCATGAAACCTTTGCACGTTTGACCACTACTGCTCTGTCGGCACAATTACGAGCGCTTGTCAGTGTACACGTTGCTTCCGTTGACCAGCTTACCTATGAAGAATTTATCCGTTCTATACCCAATCCAACTACTCTGGCTGTCATTAATATGGACCCTCTGAAAGGTTCGGCGGTACTGGAGATAGACCCTTCCATTACTTTTACTATAATCGATAAACTTTTTGGTGGTACAGGCGAATCCACCAAGATAAGCCGTGAACTGACTGACATTGAGCTATCGGTTATGGAAGGCATTATAGTGCGAATACTTGGAAATCTTCGTGAAGCATGGTCAAATGTAATAGATTTGCGTCCACGCCTCGGCAATATTGAAACTAACCCTCAATTTGCCCAGATTGTCCCACCCAATGACATGGTCGTTCTTGTGACACTGGAAACAAAGGTGGGCGAAGTTGAAGGGATGATGAACCTGTGTATACCATACATTACCATTGAACCGGTTATTTCAAAGTTATCGGCTCAGTACTGGTATTCAAGTATCCGTAAAGGTGCCACAGACGAAAACGCTGCAATTATTCAAAGCCGTCTTGAAGCAGTTGAGCTACCCATAGTTGTTGAAGTAGGTGAAGTAGAAATAACCATGGAAGAATTGCTTGCAATTCAGGCAGGTGATGTTATTAAGCTGCCCAATACTAAGATTAATTCAGATATGATATTGAAAGTAGGCGGAAGAAAGAAATATAAATGCCGACCGGGGGTTATTGGTAACAGGGTTGCCGTGCAGATAGGCGAAAAGATTGAAGAAATACCTGATGAACTGCTTGTCAGCAAGCGTAGTGAAGAAGAATAATATTTAATAAAATAACAATTATTGATTTACAACTTTATTTAAGTAGGGAAGCGGATCTACAAATTCGGTCCCAATTTTAATCTGATAAAAACATATATGGCGTGTGGCGTTGCCTGTTTTTCCAACATAGCCAATAACTTCACCTTTAGTGACCTTTTGCCCTTCTTCAACAGTAACCCTCTGGCAATGGGAATACACTGTAACAAAACCATATTTATGTTTTATGGATACAGATAATCCTAACTGACTATCCCATCGTACTGATTCGACAACACCAGGTGCGGTAACTCTGATAGGAGCACCTGGGAATGATGCTATATCAACACCTTCATGAAATTCTTTCTGGAATGTATAGGGAGATGTCCGTATCCCATATCGTGCAATAACAAAGCCATCCACGGGCCACATAGATGGGGTGTTTTCAATCACTTTACGCCGTTCGCGCATGAATTTTTTAATATCTTTAAGAACATCTTTTGCAGTTTCTAAATCCTGTACCATTTCCTCAATATTTAAAATTTCAATAGGCGGGGAGGGCTGTTCCTGCTCAACATCAATATTTTCAGACACACCGCCTTTTGCCCACAGAGTATCAGCCCTGTTTCCAGGTGTTAATGAATAGAGGTACGATAGTTCCGGTTTTAACCGCTGAAATATATCATATAATTTATTAATTTCTTCTTTATACTTTGCAATCTGAATTTTAGAGTTTGAACCATACATCTTCAGGCGGGATACTTCTTTTATTGTGGATGTATGGTTGATTATAAAAATAGATGTTAAGGTTAAGATAAGTATTAAGGAGACAATAATACCCGTCAGTGCAAAAAGAGTAACATGTAAATTAACAATCTTTTTCTCTGAATGAGGAATAACCATAATGGTTAATCGCTCATTTCCTCTTTTTTTTATATATTCCCACTGAGTTGACAGTTTATTGCGAATATGACCCCATCTCTCTGATATGAGATCCTGTAGTTGTTTCTGGAGGTCGCTTATATTTGATTCTTTGAACGGATTCAATCCCATAGATTTGTTTAAACCTTTTTTTATTATGATATATATCAATATGAATTATGTACCATAGTACATATACAATATATGTATAAAAAATAGCCTGTCTATTGTAATAGTCGGCCAATTATTGTCAAGTTTATTCTTTTTTTTACTCGTACACTGATTAGCCTGTTTATTGAATAAAGAAATTACATTATTAACAATATGAAATACGTTTTATTATAATAATACATATTAGTTTTGGATAATATAAATATGAAACTGAAAGAAATATAGCAGATAAATATTCACAGTAAATTTTTTTAAAAAAAATTCTAAAGCAAAAATTTAAGATTCCGAAATGATGATTAAGGAAAAATATGTATAAATTTTGCTAAATAGATAAAAATGGATGAAAAATTGCTATATTTCACTATAAATGCTTATAATTGGTTATAAATAGATATTTTAGACTTTAATAATATACATATTGCTACCGAACATCACAATAAGCTGTAAGGTTCTTTGAAAACTAAAAATTAGTAGCTGCAACGCCATGTACTTCATTTTTTAAGGTATAGCATATACCAGTTAAAATGAGGGACAGGGGGTTGTAGTGAAATAAAAAAGGGTATTCCCTTTTTTAAGAATCACCAACCCGGTTTTACCCCTGATAGGGAGATCAGGGACAATTTAACACAAAGGAGTGTGTGTATGATTATTAACCACAATCTAACAGCCATTAATTCTAACAAGGTCCTCAAGTTTAAACACTGGGACGTTGACAAGTCAATGGAAAAGCTATCATCCGGTATGCGTATCAACCGCGCAGGAGATGATGCTTCAGGTCTGGCTGTTTCAGAAAAAATGAGGACTCAGATTCAGGGTTTGCGTCAGGCTGAACGAAATACTGAAGATGGCATGTCGTTTGTACAGACTGCTGAAGGGTATTTAAACCAGACTGCAACAATACTCCAGCGAATCAGGGTTCTGGCTGTACAGTCTTCCAACGGAATTTATACGCTTGAAGACAGACAGCTCATCCAGGTTGAAGTATCAGCTCTGGTTGATGAGATTGACCGGATTGCATCACAGGCTGAATTCAACAAGTTCAAACTATTGCTTGGTGATTTCTCACGAACCAATCCAAAAGCAAGTATGTGGTTCCATATGGGTCCCAATATGCATCAGAGAGAGCGTGTGTATATTGGAACCATGACTTCATTGGGATTGAATTTAAGAGAAAAAACCGGGAAGTTTCTGGCAAATCTTTCAACTGCAGAAGGTGCCAACAGAACCATTGGTATAGTAGACGAAGCTTTGCAGAAAATAGCCAAACAGCGTGCTGATTTAGGTGCATACTATAACAGGTTAGAACATGCAGCAAAAGGCTTGATGAATGCATATGAAAACATTCAGGCATCTGAAAGCCGTATACGAGACGCTGATATGGCTGAAACAATGGTTGAATTAACCAAGGATCAGATCCTTGTACAAAGTGGTACTGCGATGCTGGCTCAGGCAAATTTACGTCCACGGACAATCTTACAGCTTTTAGGAACATAATATAAAAACGCTTACAATTAAGCAGGGAATACCCGCCCAATGACATATACCCGCCTATTTACTGGCGGGTATTTTTATTTGTGCGATAGCTCTTCTAAAATACGCAGTATTTCCGGTAATAACTGCTTTTTGCGGGAAAGTATTCCTGGCAGGTTATACATATGTGGTGCAATCTGGGTATAACTTATCTTTTTTTCACCTTCAAAATCAGTTGAAAAGAGTACGCTGTTCTGGGTTGTGATATCAGTTACCAGTAATAACGCCCAGTGTACATTTTTACTTTTTGCAAATTCTGAAAGTGCAGCAAGGAGTGAATCTTTGACACTTTCAATATCATCAAGCGTGATAACCTCAACCTGGGAGACAGCAACTGACACCCCATATTCCTGATAAATCTTGCAATCATTACTCACTGCGTACATTGGATCCATGATTTTCAGGCTTTCAGTTGATGACAGGAGTTTCTTCCCATATTCTTGATAATCTATACCCGCTATAGATGATAATTCTTCTAATGCTTTTTTGTCTATATCAGTGCTTGTGGGTGATAGCAACATTGCAGTATCTGATAATATTCCACTGCATAGAAGTAACGCTATGTGTGGCTCTGGCTGTATTCCATTGTATTTATATAGCTCATAAACTAGCGTACATGTGCTGCCTACTGGTTTTGAATACACAAATATTGGCATTGTTGTTTTGATTGCTCCTAAACGGTGATGATCAACAATTTCAATGATATGTGCTGTCTCTGCACCTTCAACAGCCTGCGACAGTTCATTGTGGTCAACAAGTATCATCTTTTTTGCATAATGCTTGATGAGGTCAGAACGGGTGATGATACCAGTGAGTCTGCCATTATCACATACCGGCAGTCCCCGATACTCACTCTTTAGAAGCTTTTCCCGTGCCTGCTGCATAGTGTTTTCTGGCGAAATGGTATCTGATTGCTTCATGATGTAGTGGCAGGGAATGCTTAAGGTAAGCAAACGCAATGTATTGAAAGTATCTAATTGTGAACAATATATCCAGCCTGAATAGTTGCTGGTATCATAATCAAAATCTTGAGTTCCTGTTACAATAATTGCAGCAAAATTATAGTGCAGTGCAAATTCAATTATTTTTTTCCGGTTGCCAACAATGAGCACTGTTTTTTCAGGGCTTACGTTTTGTAATACTTTAAGTGATTGCGCTGATTCCATTGCACCAATTATAATATGCCCCTGAAATTCCTTTACCTGCCCCCTCTTTATGAAATAACCGGGTATGGTAGCTGTGAAATTATCAGGCTTAAAGTAATAGAGTGGTTGTGCAATAGATGTAGCGGAAAAGTAAAATTCGGCAAGTTCAGCAAAACTAATGATTCCTTTATAGTAATTGTCGCCAGTGACAACAGGAATTATGCGGATCCTGTCTTTTTCAATGTGGTGTATTATTGAAAACAGTGGATCATCAGGTTGTGCTGTGATAACATTGCGGGTCATTATATCACTGACTTTTGGATACACATCTTTTATAATTTCGGGTGGCTGTAAATTGGCTTCTTCAAAGACAAATCGTGTTTGCCTGTTCACATTACCGCAGCGATATGCTGTATAATGATTATGAGGGTCGATCCTGTTTTTCAGGTGTGCATAACAATATGCGGCACATATGGAATCAGTATCAGGATTTTTATGGCCAATGACAATAATTTCTTCCATTATAAATTAATGCTCTCTTTCTAAGATTGTTATGGCTTTAGGGTAAATTAGCGCTGTTATTGCATAAATTTCCCATGCAAACGTTGCAAACCCAATATACCCCAAAATGGGCATTTCAAATAATTTAATGTGCGGAAGAATGGGAACGGTATATATCCATTTTGTTGCAGCCCAAAAGTTCCAGAATTCCCACAGGTAGCCGCACAAAAGCCCTGTAACTAGAAGAGCTACAAGCTTTGTATATTTACCCAGCACAAGCTCAGCGTATAGTGAAGGCCTGTTAAGGAGATAGTTAAGCGGTTCCAGAATGAAAATAAACCCTAACCATATAAAACCTGCAGTAAATTCACTGTAAAACGTGTTGGCAGACCACCTTAGCCATATGAAAAGATCAGGGTCTGCTGCCCTGCCTGTATAATACATTGAGAATGGGATTATCGGGACAAAAAGAAATAAAAGACCGATAATAAATGACACAATTAGAAAAGTAGAAGTGAGACGCAACTGTGAATACAGAATTCTAGGCATAATTGAAAGTATAATGCCATACACCAGAAGTACTCCGGGGAATATGGTGGCAAATGACCAGAAATATCCAAAGTATCGTATAGAAAGTGTTTGGACTAATCCCTGATAGTGCCAGTTTGATAAAAATATGTTAAACCATTCAAACATCCACCAGGATAGTACTGAAATAAATGCTAATGTTCCCAGTGCCCTGTTTTGTATTAATGAACGATTGGTTTTAGCAAGTATCCCGTCGGTGAGCAAGATTAAACCTGTCCATAAGGTTGGTGTTGCCCATATGGTTACCATACGAATATCCAGCAATAAACATATTTGCATGAATAGTATCAGTAAGATTCCCGTATAAAAATAAAAAGGGTACGATTTCATACCAAACTCCTTAAAACTCAGGTTAACATGTTAGCCATGCCAGAATTCATCCAGGATTGATTTAACTGCTGCAGATTTATTTAATGGATAAAAATGAAAACCAGGTACGCCATACGATTGCAGTTCTTTACACTGGTTGATGGTGAATTCTATGCCAACTTTACACATATCATCAGGGAGAGTGCATTTTTCAAGCTCTTGCAGTAAAGCTACGGGCATGTCAGGATTGCACATGGTGGTTACCTTTTGAAGTTGTGCCATATTGGTAAGCGGCATAATACCGGGGATAATAGGAATGCTGATACCTGCTTTTGCAGTTTTATCCATAAAGGTGTAGAACTTGTCATTGTTAAAGAAAAGCTGGGTAATGATAAAATCAGCCCCTGCATCAACTTTTTTCTTTAAATTTTGAATATCAGTATCTAAATCAGGTGCTTCAATATGGCCTTCAGGATATCCAGCAACACCTATGGTAAAATGATCCATGGTGCGGATAAATTCCACCAGTTCGCTGGCATATTTAAAGCCTTCAGGATGGGGTGTAAACTTGTGTTGTCCTGCTGGTGGGTCACCACGCAATGCCAGTATGTTGTTAAAACCCAGTGATTGAACATAGTTTAGATAGCTTGCAATATCATCCTTGCTTTGCCCAACGCAGGTAAAATGAATTAAGGGTTCAATTGAAAATGTAGATTTTATACGGGTTGCTATCTCTAATGTTTTTTCCCTGGTAGAACCGCCAGCACCATAGGTAACGGAGATAAAATCAGGTTTAAAGCTTACCATGACACGTAGCTCATGAAATAAATTTTCTTCCCCAATGGGAGTTTTTGGGGGAAAAACCTCAAACGATAACAATGGTTTTTTTTGCTGTAAACGGGTAATGATATTCATTGTGCTCTCTCACGTCTTCATAATGGATTGCATGTAAGTGTTACACATACAGAACGAAAGAAGTAGCTTCTGTTTTGTACCACTGGAGTATATTGAAACATGCAGAAATATTCAATTAGTGTGACAAAAAAATCAATAATAATTGTATATAAATCAACCATAAATAAAGAAATAAATATTAATTTCTTGACACGCATAAAGTAATGTTGCATACTATCGAAGACAGTTGTGTTTGAATAGAATATATTATTCAATCATATCTGTAAGTGCTGATACGTATTATATTGACTATGATATCAAATAATTATTAAATTTCTTTACTTTTTTTCCGATTATGTATATGATATCATAGTAGTATGATAGTGGTAAAATAGTACATTTGTATATTGTTCCATAATCTTTTTTATAAAGGAGTCGACAATGAGAAGGGAGGTCAAAGCTTTTATATTGTCGCTTGCCATCGGTAGTCTGGTATTAATTGTCGGTGGAGGCAATATAATGGTGCAGGCGCAGGAAGCGCAGCAACCAAAGAAACAGCAAACAGGTTTAGTTGAAGACTGGATGGATGATTTTGAAGCATGTGAGGACTGGCGTGCAGCTTCAACATGCCCCATAGGTGAAACAAAAATCAGGAAAATACCTGGAAAACCCCGTCCTATAGATGATAATGGAAATGAGATCAACTATCCTGATACAATAACTGACGACAATGGTATAACTCATGAGAATAAATTTGTTCTGGGTGTTAAAACTTATTATTTAGATAGGGGATATGACAGAGTTGAGGTGTTCCCGCCAAATGAATATATCATCCGAGGAAAAGCTAAAGAAGTTAAAGTGTGGGCTTTAGGTAGAAAATTCAGGCATACCCTTTTTATCAAACTTCGGGATTATAAAGGGACAATTCATAAAATTAAAATAGGAAGGCTTGATTTCTGGGGATGGAGGGAATTATCTGTTGTAATCCCGGGCTGGTTGCCTCAGAGTCCAGGATATGCATTACTGGACAAGAACCTGCATTTCGTTTCCTTTTTTGTTGAAAGTGATCTTTATGAGGTTCCTGGGACATTTTATTTCTATCTTGATAATTTCAGAGTCATTACCGATCTGTCTGAATTCACTGGTGATACAAGCATCAGAGATAACTGGTAAAAAAGCATGATGACCAAATATGAGACCTCGGAGGCATTAATATGAAATATACACGATTTATTGCACTATGTGTTGTGATAGCAAGTGTGGTGTTTGTAGGGGTTTTCCCTGAAAAAGCACAATCAAGAATTGTTACTAATGTTCAGCCTGATATAAGTGCTGAGCAATACAATGCACTTGTTGTGGAAGATTTTGAAACACAGTCAGATTGGGTATTGGAGACAGTTCCTAAAAAACATCAGGATCCCAAAAAAGATCCTGTACCAGTACTGGAAATGAAATATGTTGATGGAGGACCAGCTGACCTGATTCCGGAAAAGTGGAGCCCTCTCAACAAGGGATTGGAAAAGAAGAAATGTTTAGGCATTCACTTTAAGTTTAAATATCCCGGATTTAATTCTGTTCATATATTACCGCCTTTGGAAGTTCGCTGGGATGATCCAACACAAAAAGTATTAACATATGACTCCCGCGCTGGTCAGGAAGTTCAGGAACGTGCTATACAGCTTCCAGGAAGAGCAAAAGCCATATCTGTATGGGTGCATGGCCGAGGAAATAATTATGACCTGGAAGTTTGGATAAAGGATTATAAAGGCGATGTGCATATATTAAAGATGGGTTCGCTGAATTTTGTAGGCTGGAGGCCAATGAAGGCATATATTCCTGAAAATGTGCCTCAGGAAACCAATTCCTACCCTCAGACACGGGTTACCAAAATTGTACGTTTTGTAGTCAGGGCAAAACCTGAAGCCGGCAATGAGGATGTATATCTGTTTTTTGATCAGATCAAAGTATTAACTGATACATTTGAGGTCAATTTTGACGGGCAGAATCTCCATCAATTAATGGAAAAGGGTGGAGGAACAAAATAGATTTTATTATTAAGTTAAAAAAAATCATTTGAACAAACAAACGCCACGGGAATCCGTGGTGTTTGCTTTATATGGTAAAGAAAAACATACCCTTATATAAAAGTTCTTGCTTTTTTAGTATAGAAAATTTAGAGTATACCTAGAAACCTGGTATATTATTATTTCCTTCCTTTAAAATAATTGCGGGATAAATTTTTGGTTGAATGTACTTTGAAGGGTGAGGTAGTATTTAATAGAAATTAAAGCGATGGCCAAAACTATACAATTATTTTTATATGTAGTATGTAGATATATAATACTGTGTTCATTAATGAGGGGCAGATATGGAAAAGGAAAAGTTGATTGAACGTGTAAATTCAATGTTTAAAGAAGAGATGTGGGGAAGACTTGACCCAAAAGATGTTGGGATATCACGTTTTAGAATACTTGATGATCTCTTCAATTCAATAGTTGCTGCAGGTATTGTAAAAGAAGTTAGGGATATATGTAAGGAACACATCCAGAGTCATCCTGATTCTATTGTTGCATCGTATCTTATTGGGTTAACCGGATATCATCTTGATATTATTGATGATAAAATGGAGATGCGGCGGCTCATTGATATGTATCAAAAATATCATAAATGGGTTATTGTTGAGCTTTTATCAGAAAAAGTCCTGGAATATGGGGAAAGCAGTTTTGCATTAAAATCATTGGCAACAAGCTTAGAGCGTTTGGGAAGAAGCAAAGAAGCTATTCCAGTTTGGGAAAACCTGCTTAAAATAGATAGATTTGATGCTGAAGTGGCAAAAAAATTAGCAGTTGCCCTGATCGATGAGGATAAACCAAAAAGTATTCAGTACATGAAGCTTTCTATTGAAGGGCATATTAAGAATGGGCTTTATGATGAAATTGCTGACCTGTGGAATAAGCTTGTACAGGTATCATGGGAAGATATTCAATTTTTTGAAAGAATTGAAAGGATGCTTATTGAAGCACGCCAATATGAACTGACAGCATCACTGTTAAAAGTATTGCTTCATAAATATAAAGATGAAGAACATCCCGACCAGTCAATTCAGATACTAAAGAAGATACTGGAATATACACCCAATGATACAGCAGCTCGCAGAGAACTGGTAAAATTATATGAAAAGAAATATGGTTCTCATTCACAGTTTCAGCTATTCCTGAAATTATCAAAACTTAACAATTTTAAATATCCGGTAAAGCATGCTATTCAGGATTTTGAAAACAGTATAATTTTTGATAAAGGCCATTATGTCCGACATAGAAGCTGGGGTGTGGGAAGAATTGTAGATATTACTCCAAATAACATAATCATTGATTTCAAAGAAAAACCTGGACATCAGATGTCTGTTCAAATGGCACTTCAGGCCTTAACGCCACTTAAAAGCGATCATATCCAGGTATTAAAGTATGAGGACTTTGATGGCCTTAAAAAGATTTTTGAAGAAGATTTTCTGCAGTTTTTTGAAATTCTTATCCGTTCGTACAATGGGAGTATAGCATTAGCAGATGTTAAGAAGGAACTGATACCGGATTTTGTAAGTGAAAAGGCATGGGCAAAATGGTGGAGCAATAAAAGAACTGAAATTAAAAAGTCGCCTTTGTTTGGCATTTCACCAGAGAAAAAAGATGTTATAATAATGCGTGATAAGCCTCTAACGTTTGCTGATGAATTACTTGATAATTTCCTTAAGACGGATTCATTTACCGAAAAACTTGATGTTGCCATTGAGTTTGTCAATAATATTGATGCAGGTGAAGGATCTGCAGTAGCTCAATTCTTTGTTGACTATTTTTCCGGGGAACTAAAAGGAGATTCGGTTACGAGGAAAATCTTATCATATTTCATTTTAAACGGACTGAGCAAGTTTATTGATGCTAAAAAGCTTAAACTTGATCAAGCATATAAGAGTATAGTTGCAATAGTGAAAGAATCACAGGATCTTCCATCAATATCACGGAAGATAGGATCATATGATTATAAAAAGGATTTAATTAACCTCATTAAAGAAGCCAGAGAAGATTGGGCTGAAATCTATTCGCAAATTCTTTTCGAAACACCAGTCAGAATACATAAGTATATCGTTAATATTTTAATCAGATCGCATGAATATGGAATTATTAACAGATTTGTTGAAAAGACACTTATTGGGGCCAAAGAATTCCCTGAAATATTTTTGTGGGTAGCCAGAAACCTTCTTACAAAATCATGGGATTATGAATGGCTGGATTATTCCCGTGAACAACTTGTGCTTACTTTATTCAGATTAATGAATGAGCTTAAAAAAATTGAGCAAAAAGGAAGTAAACTTAAAAACATAGCTCTGGACATTATATTTGATAATGATGCAGCTGTATTAAAAGATATTGTTAATACATTTGACATTCAATTTCTAGGGAAAGTTTATGATATTGTTGGTAGTATTCCATATATTGAAGATTCAATGCGCGATAAATTCTTTGATATAATTAAATCACGATATCCAGATTTCAAACCGTTGATGAAGACCACTGAAGAAGAATGGAAGGTTGATGCTGAAGTGCTTATAACAACGCAGGAAGGATATTCGCGAAAACAGGAAGAACTTAACAGGTTGGTAAATGTTGAGTTAGCTGCAATTTCAAAAGAGCTTGCAAAGGTTTCTGATGCAACAGGAGATGTCCGTGAAAACGTGGAATATAATGCCTTGCTTGAAAAACAGTCAATACTCAAAAGAGATATTAATAAACTGGAGAGCGAGATTAAAAAGGCTCAAATACTTGATTTAAACGCTGTTTCAACGGATAAGGTTAATATTGGTACTGTGGTCACCATACGTGGGGATGGTGAAAAAGAAACCTTTGCCATCCTGGGACCATGGGATGCTGATTTTGAAAAACGTATATTATCCTATCGCTCACCTATTGCACAGGCGTTGCTTGGCAAGAAACAAGGTGATGTAGTTGAAATACGAAAAAATGAGCAGATCAAACAATATACTATTGAATCTATTGAGAAGTATAAGCCATGAACTCATTCAGAGAATATTTTACCTATCGCAATGACAAACTGTACTGCGAAGATGTTTCATTGGAAGAGATAGCAGAAGAGTATGGCACTCCTCTGTATGTTTATTCTTCAAAATGCTTTAATGATAAATTTACACAACTTGATAAAGCATTGTCCAGCCATCCACATCTTATATGCTATTCAGTAAAATCTAATTCAAATATTAATATTTTACGAATGATGCAAAGCGCTGGTTGTGGAATGGATGTAGTATCGGGTGGAGAAATATACAGAGCTATCGCTGCAGGAGTCCAACCTGAAAAAATTGTTTATGCCGGTGTTGGGAAAACAACTGCTGAGATTGAACTTGCCCTTACAACAGGAATACGTATGTTCAATTGCGAATCTTTGCCAGAAATTGAAAGAATTAATGCGATAGCTCAAAGGATGAAAAAAACAGCACGTATTGCAATACGAGTAAATCCAGATGTTGAAGCCAATACTCACCACTATATTACAACAGGTAAGAAGGAAAATAAATTTGGTATTTCGATGCAGTTGCTGCCACATATTGTAAATGCTATAAAGAATATGTCATATGTACAACTGACGGGACTCCATGTTCATATAGGATCCCAGATCACTGACGTTGAGCCGTTTGAAGAAGCTTGTAACAGGGCACTTGAAGTAATGAATAAACTCAAGGCCATGGGAATGGATAAATGTACAACATTAAATTTAGGTGGTGGTTTTGGTATACAGTATAATGACGGGAATTCGCTTGATATAGATAAGTGGGCAAAAGTCATAGACAATGCAATTAAAGATAAAAATATATTTTTGATTATTGAGCCCGGAAGGTATATTTCCGGAAACAGTGGTGCACTGCTCACACGTGTACAGTATAAGAAGAAAGCTGATACAAAAACGTTTATTATAGTTGATTCAGGCATGCACCATTTAATCAGGCCCACACTCTATCAGGCATATCAGCATATTGCAAATGTAACGTTGCGTGAGGGGGAAGAGATAGTTGATGTAGTTGGTCCTATATGTGAATCGGGAGATTTTTTTGCCAAGGACAGAAAAATTTCATATACCCAGCAGGGTGACTGCCTGGCGGTATTATCAGCAGGGGCATATGGTATGGCAATGGCTTCCCGATATAATTCGCATCCATTGCCAGCAGAAGTGCTGGTAGATGGTTGTACTCACAGGCTTATCCGTAACAGGGAATCCTATGAAGATCTTATTGCTCGAGAAAGAGTTTAACAATGAAATTTTTTATTTGACAAATATATAATGTGATAAAATCAATACTAATAATATAAAGCCGCGATGGCGGAATTGGTAGACGCGCCAGGTTCAGGGTCTGGTGGGCGTACGCCTGTGAGGGTTCAAATCCCTCTCGCGGCAATTTATATTCCTTATATCTTCTCAATCATATCAAGAAATACATTAATTGGTTGAGCCCCTACAAATTCATAGATATCGTTGATCACCACTTTTGGTACTGAAGAAACATTATGTTTTACTGCCAGTGGCGTAAATGTGGTACTTTCAATCATGTCAGCAGTAATGTTTGGGTTTTCAATGGCCAATCTATGAGCTGTCGCAACTGCAGCGGGACAATATGGACATGTTAATGTAACAAATACCTGTATGTGAATTGGCTTTGCAATCTTTTTTATACGCGATAGTATCGCTTCGGGTAATGGCTCAGTTACACCAGAGACTTCAACACACGCTGCAATAAATGAATTAATTTCATACCCCGCAGGTATACCAAAAAAGCGAACACCTTTGATGCTTTTGGTTGCATCGGTAACAACAATGGCAGGGATTTTATCAATCCCAAATTCTTTGGCCATATCTGCATCTTTTAAAAAGTCATACACATTAATTGAAATCTTATCATTGAGACTTGCTATTTCCTCAACAAATTGATGTGTAGTCTGACAGGTGGGGCATTCAATTTCCTGAGTAAAAAAATTGATGGCAATGGGGTTTTTAATTTTAGATAGTAACTGTGATAGTTGTGATTTTACTTTGTCGTCAAAAAGTGCCATTGGTTACCTCCGTAATAAATTTATTTATTGGTTAATACGTAGTCACATGCTGATAATGCTGCTTTTGCCCCTTCTCCAGCTGCTATGATTATCTGTTTGTATGGGACAGATGTTACATCCCCAGCAGCAAATATCCCTGGACGAGATGTCCTGCAACTACAATCAATAATGATTTCGCCATATTCATTCAGCGAAACTACATTTTTAACAAGCTCAGTATTGGGTACCAAACCTATTTCAATAAAAATCCCTTGAACCGATAATGTATTGTCTTTTTTGTTTTTAATATCATGAACGGTAACAGCTTCTACTGCGCTAGTTCCGTGTATTGCTTTTATTTCATGTTCATACAATATGGTGACATTGGTGAATTTTGATAATTCATCGATAAGCACTTTATCAGCAGTTAATGCAGGTAACAGTTGAACCACTGTTACTGATATTGCAAGTTTTGCCAGATCTATTGCAGCTTCAATGGCTGAGTTTCCACCACCAACAACAATAACATCTTTGTCCTTGAAGAGTGGAGCATCGCAGATAGCACAGTATGCAACACCTTTACCGGTAAGTTCAGATTCACCGGGGACATTGAGTCTTCGCCATCGCTTACCGGTAGTTATAATGATTGATTTTGCCTGATATACATTCCCATCTTCACATTCTACTTTCTTAATATTCCCATCAATAACTTTTGTTGCCTTATATCCTTGAAGG
>JARYLT010000003.1 GCA_029907515.1 Spirochaetota bacterium
CATACAGAAGACAAAGGCATTTTTCTTTGGCACTTTCTTTTGTTGCCGTCTGGACAAAAGAAAGTGCAGAATGAAAGAATTAGACAAAAAACGATAGGCGCCAAGCCGGGGTAAAGGGGATGACAAGGGGAAAAGGGGCTGGCCGGTCATCGAGCCTGTCGAGATGAAGTACCTTTTCCCCTTGTGAAAAGAATAATATGGAATTGTTGCCGCCTGGACAAAAGAAAGTGCGAATGGAAGAATAGTTACATAGATTAATATCAGGAAAAGAAAAAATTATAACAGTAACTATCGCCAAAAAATTTTCTTTAAAAAATCTTTATACGCGTCAAGCCCTTCCTCTAACTTTTTTACCAGAGCTGTTCCCATGATAAACCCATCAGCATAGTGTAGTGCTTGTATAATGTCTTCTTTGCCCTGAATGCCAAATCCCAGAACAACAGGAACCTTTGCAAAGTGTTTTGCAGTGGATAGTATATGTTGCATCTCATCGGTTATAACAAGGGTACTGCCGGTGGTTCCTCTCAGTGAAACAGTATACAGAAAACCTGTTGCCTGTGAACAAATATTTTTTATTTGTTCTGGTGTTGATTCAGGTGTAATGAAATGGATGTAATCCAAATGGTGTGCCTTTGCACGTTTTGCAAATCGTTGTGATTCTACATACGGTACATCAGCCAGTATAATGCCTTTAACCCCACGTAAGGCAAATTTTTCAAAAGTAGTATCAATGTCATTATAAAAAACTTTATTTGCATATGTCATAATATATATATTTTTTGACCTGTTATGTTTAATGCAATATTCATGTAATGCGCTACAGCTTTGTAAAACAGACTCAGTTGTTACACCAGCTTCAAGTGCTTTGTGTGATGCTGATGCAAGCACTGGTCCATCGGCTACGGGATCGCTGAATGGTAGCCCTATCTCAATAAAGTCAAAATAGTGCAATCCTTCTATGGCTGCCTGTAAAAAAGTTTGCGGGTCGGGATAATTGCCAACTAAATAAAATCCATTATATGTCATAGTGCCACTTCCTTCAATATGGTATCTAAGTCTTTATCGCCACGGCCTGAAAGATTAATGATAACCGATGTGCCAGCAAAACTATCTCTATTTTCAAGTACATAACCCAGTGCGTGGCTGCTTTCAAGTGCGGGGATAATGCCTTCAGTACGCGTCAGTGTAATGCACGCATCCAGTGCCTGTTTGTCGGAACAGGTGGTGTACATAACTTTATTGCTGTCTTTCCAGAAGCTGTGCTCAGGACCAACAGAAGGATAGTCAAGCCCTGCAGAAATGGAATGAACATCCATAACCTGTCCATCATCATTTTGTAACAGATAGCTTAATGCACCATGCAATATACCAGGCTTCCCTAAAGTAAGCGATGCACAGTGCCCTCCGGGATATAAACCTTTGCCTCCAGCTTCAACCCCAATACACTGTGTTGATGTATTAATGAATGCATGGAAAAAGCCCGCAGCATTACTACCACCGCCTACACAGGCAACACAATATTCAGGTAGCTTTCCTGTAAATGTTTTAAATTGCTGTAATGCTTCATTCCCAATGACTTTCTGGAAATCGCGCACAATCATTGGGAAAGGATGTGGCCCGCTCACTGATCCCAGCAGATAATGCGTTGTGCGTACGTTACGCACCCAGTCGCGTAGCGCCTCGTTTATTGCGTCCTTCAAGGTCTTGCTTCCTGATGTCACCGGAACAACTTCAGCACCTAAAAGCTTCATTCTTTTAACATTGGGCATTTGCCTTTCAATATCAACTGCACCCATGTAAACAGTGCACTCCAGACCCAGTAGCGCAGCAACGGTTGCAGTGGCCACGCCATGCTGTCCTGCACCGGTTTCAGCAATGATGCGTTTTTTCCCCATAAAGCGTGTAAGCAAAGCCTGCCCTAAGGTGTTATTGAGCTTGTGAGCACCGGTATGCAGTAAATCCTCTCGTTTAAGATACAGCACTATTCCAGTTTGTTCAGAAAGTCGCCTGGCAAAATATAGTGGTGTTGGTCTGCCCGCATAATGGTGCAATAATTCGTTTAATTCCTGTTGCATGGATATATCCTGCAAAAAATGCCTGTACGCATCTTCCAATTCTATGAGAGCATTGATGAGTGTTTCAGGAACAAACCTTCCACCGTAGTTTCCAAAGTATCCATTGTTATCGGGATATGTCATGACCGCACTCCTTAATTGTTTGTATTAATTGTTTCATTTTTGAAATATTTTTTATGCCGGGACTATCTTCTATGCCACTTGCTACATCAATGCCAAAAGGATGTACAGTAGTACACAGCTTGTGGACATTATTTATATTTACTCCTCCGGAAATGATTGTTCTATTGATGTGAGCAAATGATGCAACGCTTCCCCAATCAAATTGTTTTCCTGTGCCTCCATACTGTGATGTATTAAAGGTATCAAAAAGATAAAAATCTTTATGGTCAATTAAAGGGATTAAATCTAAGGAAAAATTTTTACTAACTCGTATACCAAGAAATATGGTAAAATTGGGCGATAGTTCCACGTAAGCGTCTTCAGTATAAATCTGCAGTGCGTCCAGCCCTAATGCACAGGCAATTGATGCAATAGCATTAGGACTATTGTCTACAAAAACGCCAACACTCGTCACACAATATTCTTTACAAATGGCGATACACTCTTTTGCTGTAGTAAAGCTACAGAAGCGCGGCGATCCTGTATAAAAAATAAACCCACAGGCGCTAACGCCTAACCTGCATGCAGCTTCAACATCTTCAGGTCTGGTAAATCCGCAAAACTTAACAAACATGTGATAACTCCTGCAGTAGTTTTTGTGGATCGTTTGCTTTCATGAGAGCAGTTCCAACTAAAAAGGTGGTTGTTCCTGTTTGATTTTTTATCCTTTGTATTGTTTCAGCATTATCAATACCACTGGCACATATCTTTTGAATGTTATCAGGGATGCTTTTCAGTGTGGCAATGGCTGTATCATATTCAAGTTCAAGTGTGTTCAAATTCCGTATATTAACCATTATATAATCAGGTTGTAAGGTAAGAACGCTATCAAGTTCAGATATTGTGTGCACTTCAATAAGTGGCAATAGTCCTTTACTCGTAGTATATGTAAAAAGATAGTGTAATTCGTCAGAAGTAAGCAAACTAGCAATAAGCAGTATCATATCTGCACCAGCATTGTATGCAATATCAATCTGCTCCGGATAACATATAAACTCTTTGCACAGGACTGGAAGACTGACGGCCTGTGCTACTTGATATACATCATCATAGCTTCCACCAAAATACTCACTGTCAGCTAAAACACTTACAGCCTTTGCACCGGCCTTCTGATACAGTGTTGCCTGTGTGGCAGGGTCAACAGTGTTGATTAAACCAGCAGAAGGCGAAGCTTTTTTAACTTCTGCAATAATATTACAGGAACTATCGCACATAAAAGGATAGATGGGTCTATTGCGATTTGTATATACCTGGAGCAAACCAATGACCGCAGAACGCTGCTGAAATTTTTTTTGTTTCATCATTGCAAGTGAAAACATGGTTTAGCCTTCCTGAAGTTTGGTAAGTGTTTGTGCAACGCTACCGCTATGGATGACGTCAAGCGCTATCGTGTAATTATCTTCTATGGATGAATCGTCATCCAGTACAAAAAGTGCCAGTGCTGTATTCAGTGCTAAAAGTTTGCTAAGTGGGGTGAGTGTAGTATTGTTTATCGTTTCAATAAACAGTGTTGCATTTTCCTGCGGTGATAAATCTTTAGGGATAGCATTGGCTTCATCGTTACTTAAAAATTTTTCTGGATTAATGGTGAATGTGCTGATCTTGTTATTACAAATTTCAACTACATGGGTTGGATGTAGTGGTGATACCTCATCCATGCCATTTGCAGAAGAATAAAGTATCAGGCGCTCATATCCTAAAGGCAATGCAGCCTGTGCATAAACTTCTAAAAATGAAGGGTGAAAAACCCCAATCATCTGACGTTTTGGTTGTAATGGATTGGTAAGCGGCCCTAAATAATTGAATATGGTGCGCACGCCCAATTGTTTGCGTACCGGTGCTGCATGTTTCATGGCAGGATGGTAATTGGGTGCAAACAAAAATATAAATTTATATTTGTTAAAATAGCGCACTGCATCCTGCCCTGAAAGGTTTACCGGTATATTCAGGGCTTCATAAAAATCAGCCGAGCCGCTTTTGCTGGTAACCGAACGGTTGCCATGTTTTGCAATTGGGTAGCCCATGGCGTTAAGAATAATGGCAACAGCGCTTGATATATTGAATGAATGTGAGTGATCGCCACCGGTGCCGCAGGTGTCAAAGACGCTTTCAGTGATGGGAAGGCTTACTGCAAATTTCCGCATTGATTTAATGGCACCGCTGATTTCCTCGGGTTTTTCCCTGCGTACTTTCATTGCAGCAAGCACTGCCGCTAGTTCAATCTGTGATATCCTGCCATCAAAGATGGAATCAAACAGATATTCGGATTGTTCCATGGATAATGTGTTGCCTTCAATTGTTTGCGTTATAAGCTGTTCTGTATTCATAAGATCCTCCTGTAAAATTTTTTAAAATCTGTAATCCGTACTCTGATGCGTACGATTCGGGGTGAAACTGTACACCCCATATAAATTTTGTTTTATGTTTTAAAGCCATGATTTCGCCATCGCTTGAACGGGCTTCAATGCTAAGGCAGTTGGGGAAGTTAGTTTCACTTACCACCAGTGAATGGTAACGGGCAGCGGTAAATTGTTGTGGAATGTTATGAAACAGTTTTCCGCCATAATGTTGAATTATATCAGTTTTACCGTGCATGATTTTTTTTGCATGAACTATTCTACCACCATATACATACCCAATTGCCTGCATGCCCAGGCACACACCCAGAATGGGTATATCATGAATGTTTTGAATGACGGTTACTGTAATGCCTGAATGCGCTGGGGATGAAGGGCCAGGTGATAAAATGATACCGGTGTAGTCGTGGAAATTAATTGACTCAAAATCCGCATTGTTGCGGTAAACATCCACATCTTCTCCCAGTATGCGCATGTACTCAACCAGATTATAGGTAAATGAGTCATAGTTATCAATTATACAGAACATTACACAATCTCCTTTACCATAGTTTTTGATTTTGCAAACGGCAGGCTTACCGAAAGCGCTTTAAGTTTATGTACTATTTCATTAAATTCATTCTCCGGAATACTATCGTACACAATGCCAGCACCCGCCTGTAAAAATGACCCTTGAGGCGAAAAAACAGCTGTCCTGATGGTAATACAGGTATCCATGGTATTGTTAAATCCAATGTAGCCCACACACCCGGCGTAAATGCCACGGGGATGCGGTTCAAGCTGGTCAATAATTTCAATAGCGCGCACCTTGGGGGCTCCGGTTACTGTGCCAGCAGGAAAGGTATGGCGCAGTACATCGCTTAAACTAATCCTGTCATTGAGTGTAGCAGTAACGTTTGAAACCAGGTGAATAACGTGCGAATAATCTTCCGGTTGCATAAACTGAGTTACCTGCACGCTTCCCGGCTTTGCAATGATACTTAAGTCATTGCGTGCTAAATCAACAAGCATCAGGTGTTCTGCGCGTTCTTTTTCATTGTTAAGCAAAATCTCTTTGTTTTTTTTATTCTGAGCCTTTGTTTTTCCCTGGGCGATAGTTCCTGCAATTGGCCTTAACGTTGCAATAGTGTCCTGTACTTTAACGTGAATCTCCGGCGAGCTTCCGGCAACAGTAAGATCGCCGTGTTTCATGTAAAACATGTATGGAGATGGGTTAACCTGCCTCAGTTTGAGATAAAAACGATATGGGTCAACAGGTTCATTGATATATGCACGCATACTTAAAACAATCTGCAATGCCTCGCCATCTTCAATTAAGGCTTTTGCCTGTGCCACTGAATCCATGAATTCGTCGGGTGAACTGCTAAAATCAAGGTGTATTGATTCAGAGTATGCAGGCAGGTATGGCAGCGAAGTTGAGGATAGTGTATTGATAATGGTATCTTCATAGGTATGAAGGCGTTGTATTGCCTGGTTATAGGCTGATTCAATGCTACCATCATGTGTATAGATACATGTAGCAATGTAGTATGTGTTGTATTTATTGTCATAGCAGATGAAGTCATCAATATGGTGCAGCACCATTAATGGATGCAGTGTATCCTGGTGTATGAATTGTCGCAAATGACCGGTGTAGTTAACCAGGTCATATGCAAAATAACCTGATAGGCCTCCGTTATATGAACCAAAGCGTTTAAAAGACGGTGAGCGATATTGAGCAATATATTTGTCAATATAATCAAATGGATCAGAACAGGGGATTGTCGTAGTTTTGGAGCTATCACCTGTCATTATATACGGTGGGCTAAAGTAAAGCGTTTGTACCGGATTAAAACCCAGAAAAGAATATCTGCTTTGTTTTTTGTTTTGCCTGGCGCTTTCAAAAAATATACAATCGCCATTATTGATGAACGATTTCAGTAAAAGCAGTAAACCGGGATGAGAAATATTAAGCTGCTTATAGATAGGGATGCGATTATATGTGCTGCTTAAATGTTTGCATTGCTGTAATGTTGGATACATTGTATTACTCCTTGCTGTAAAATAAAAAAGCCGTGGATTTGAACTAAACCCACGGCCTGATGCGTGTACAAAAAAAGCCGTGGGTTTGATGTCCACCCACGGCTTTGCCATTTTCATTTATACAATAATAGCCCTTCAGGTGGACATCATGTTTGTCCACCACCACCAGCTATTGTTAACTGCAAATGTTACCAGTGTTATCTTCATTGCTGTGTTACGTTTAATGCCTTTAAAATTATATCGTTAAATGACATAAAAACTAGAAATAAAAAATGTCAACAATTTTTTATTTTTTAATATTTACATCATCTGTCTGATGTTTATCTATGCTCTGTTCCACAGGGCATGATTGCGAAAGTCAGGTACGAATACCAAGCTTTGGAAATACATAAATATTCAAAGCAAACCACAGTGCCATAAGGATCAAAAACCATATTGCTTCTTTCATACGTGTACCTTTTACATTTTATCCACAGGATGAACCTGTATCAACCATAAAACCAGCACCATACGGTGTGTCCACAAAATCTATGGTAATGTTGGTTCCAGCATCCATAAACCTTGCAATATCGCTGTCATACATTACGGGGATTTCGTTTGCAATTACTACTGTATCTTTTGTGTTTTCTGACTCATCCAGAGCCAGTCCCAGACGGGGGCCGCCTCATCCAATACCGGCAAAAACAAGTCTTAATCCAGGCTGCTTAAATTCAACATCTTTGGCAGCTTCAATAATTTTTTGTTTAGCTGAATCTGTAATAGTTATGTTCATAATAAAACCTTTACAAGAAATTTATATAATAATAAAATACTAACATTTTTGGGATTTTCAAGTATTTTTTTGTTTATATGGCACTAATTATTGCTTTTTTCCAATATTGTTGACAGGCAATCATGTATTTTGTATAGTTTGAATACGTGATGTAAAAGGTAAAGCATATATGTTAACAGTTGAAATAGAAGCCTTAAAGCCTGTTAACAGTAACTATCGCTCATACTTAATACACTATATCCAACACTTCCTCAAAATAGCTTACAAAGCGCGCATCAATGCCTTTCTTGATATGTTCGGGTAATTCATCAAAATCTTTTTTATTCTCGGCAGGGTAAATGATGGTTTTAACCTTTGCTCGTTTAGCTGCAAGGGTCTTTTCTTTTACTCCTCCAATAGGAAGCACTCTTCCGGTAATGGTCAGCTCGCCGGTCATTGCCACACTTTTTTTAATGGGCTTATTTTTAGCAAGTGAGTACAGTGCCGTAGCCATAGTAATACCGGCTGAAGGACCATCCTTGGGGGTAGCGCCTGCTGGTACATGCAGGTGTATAAAATGATTTTCAAAGAAATTGGGATCAATGCCAAACTGCTTAACTTTGGAGCGAATATATGAATAGGCAATTTCCGTTGATTCTTTCATAACATTGCCAAGCTGTCCTGTTTGTGTAAAACCCTTTGTTTTTGATGGTATTGCGGTTGCTTCAATATACAGCGTTGCACCACCCAGGCTTGTCCAGGCAAGCCCCATGACCACCCCCGGAATTGGCTTTTTATAAAGCGATTCATCGGTAAAACGGGGTTTGCCCAATAACTCTTCTAAATTTTGTGTTGTGACAGTAACTGTTGATGTTGTCCCTTCAATAATTTGTCGGGTGGCTTTTCGCATAATCTTTTTTATGTTATTTTCCAAACTTCGAACACCTGCTTCACGCGCATAGCCTTCTATAATATTTTTTAGAGCTGCTGTATCTATCTTAACCTCGTTTTTATGCAGCCCATGTTCTTTCATTTGCTTGGGGATTAGGTATCGCTTTGCTATCTCTAATTTTTCTTCCAGTATATAGCCGGACAGATGCATGATTTCCATACGGTCCATTAAAGGCAGGGGAATAGTGTCCAATTGATTGGCAGTTGCAATGAAAAGGATATTTGATAAATCATAGCGTACATCTAAATAGTGATCAAGGAACTGTGAATTCTGTTCAGGATCAAGTACTTCCAGTAATGCTGATGCAGGATCGCCCTGAAAGCTTGCACCTATCTTATCAATTTCATCAAGCATGATGACCGGATTTGATGTCTCTACCACCTTAAGACTCTGGATAATTTTCCCGGGCATTGCCCCAATGTATGTGCGACGGTGACCTTTGATTTCGGCTTCATCACGCATGCCACCAAGTGAAAAACGATAAAATTTTCGGTTCAATGCTGCAGCCACTGATTTGCCAATAGATGTTTTACCAACACCGGGAGGTCCAACAAAACAAATTATTGAACCGGTAATACTGCCCTTCTTTTTACCAGCGCTGATAAATTCTAAAATGCGGTCTTTTATATCCTGTAGTCCATAGTGATCACGGTCCAGAATTTTTTTTGCTTTGTTAATATCGTAATTATCTTCTGAATAGATGCCCCATGGCAAGGATGTAAGCCAGTCTAAGTAATTGCGGCTTACTCCATATTCTGCTGAATGTGGCTCAAGAACTTTTAATTTTTCCAATTCTTCGTTAAAGCGCTTTAATGCCTCTTCGCTTAATTTAAGTTTTTTTACACGTTCCTCAAACTTTTCAATTTCAGAAGTTTTTTCATCTTTTTCAAGTCCCAGCTCTTTTTTGATTTCCTTAAGCTGTTCCCGTAAAAAGAATTCCTTCTGGTTTTTGGCAATGCGTTCTTCTATTTGCTGTGAAATTTTTTTCTGTAGTTTTGATAATTCTAATTCTTTCTTTAAAAGCAGCAAAACCTTCTCAACACGTGCTTTAACATCAAATGTTTCAAGGATGTCCTGCACCTCTGCTGGTTCTGCTGAGGTAAGTGATGCAACAAAATCAGCTAATTTTCCTGGGTCTTCTAAACTAAAGCGGTTAAGGAAAAGTTTAAGCTCTTCTTGAAACAGGGAATTTGATTTAATTAATTCCTTAACGGAAGAAAGAATTGCTGCAGAATATGCTTTCATCTCATCGGTTGGTTCAAGCTCGGGTTCGTAATAGTGGTCCACTTTCCAGCGAATAATGGGTTGATCGGTTACTATCTGCTGTAAGGTGAAGCGCTTTAATGCATTCACCATTACCTGTATGGTGTTTTCATCAATAGGTGCTATCTTCAATACTTTAATGGTAACTCCCACCTTGTAAAGGTCATCAGATGTAACCATGCCTTCACGCTGATTCTGGATTAACACTACACCGCCAATTTTGTGGTCCGATTCGGCAATGGCACGCGCAGTATTCAGCATAGTATCACCGGTAAGAACCAGTGGTACCATCATGCCAGGGAATATCGGCCTGTGGGATATGGGTATAATGGGGATAATTTCGGGCAAAATTTCAGATGGCAGAATCAGGTGTTTTGACTCAACAGCATGGCTTGAATCATCCGGCATAGGGTTTCACCTCTTGTGATCTGTTTTTTAGTTATAATGTAGCATTGCAGGTTTAAAAATCAAGATAATTTCTTTATAGCTGGTTCTCTTTGGAAGCAGGCAAACATACTGGGTTTTAGTCCCATAGGACTAAAAATTTTGAAAAAAAGACTTTACATATTAATTGAACAAAATAATATAACAAAAGCGAGAAGTACATTATATTATCATTAAAACTACATAGTTCCGTGGAGTTTAACAATGAAGCTAAAACACTACTCCATTCCTTTTTTAATAGCTTTTGTAGCATGCTGTATACATGCCTGTAAAGGGCAGCAGAAAACACTTTCTGGTGTTATAATTTTTGCACAAGGTGATGTGACTATTATTCAGAATGATGTCAATAAACCAGCAGGTATAGGAACCAATGTTAATCCCAATGATATCATTGCAACCGGCAATCAATCTATTGCTGTTGTTCAGATAGCAGAAAGAGCAATTGCCCATATTGGCAGTAACAGTAGGGTTGTTGTACAATCGCTGCTTGATACATCAGTGACACTGTATCTTGAAAAAGGTGAGGTTATATCTAAAGTAGAGCGTCTTCAAAAAGGGCAGGAGTATTCAGTTAAAGCACGTTCTGTAGTTGCCAGTGTTCGCGGTACACAATTTTTGGTGAAAGCTGATGAAAAGATTGGCAAGGTAGCTGTTCATACGGGCAGTGTCAGTGTAAAGCCAGTTATAGAAGCTGAAGAGGTAGAAGTAGCAGAAATCAAGGAAACAATAGTGGAAGGGGGCAAGGAGGCGATAGTAACTGTTGAAGGAGAGAAAGCTGCTGAAGAGGTGCCGGTTGAAGTAAAGGAAATTTCTGTAAAAGATAAAGTGAAAATAGAAACTGCTGCAAAAATAGAAGTTGTACCACAGGAAGTTTTAACAAAACCAGAATCGCTTGAAAAGGTTCAGGAAACCATAAAACAGAATGTGGAAAAAATAGAAAAGATTGAGACGTTAAGTGAAAGTGAAATTAAACAGCAGATAAAGAAAGAACGAATAGAACGCTTGATGCAGCAAAAAACGCGTACACTGGAAGAGATTAAAGAAGCATGTGAACGTATAGATGTTGTAAAACTGTATTCGGGCAAGACAATACAGGGAGCAATAATAGATAGATCTAATGATTACAAGATATTAACTACAACAGGCGTTGTTGAGGTGCCAAAGAAAAGTGTGCGTTCAGTTAGTGTATTGCGGTAATGTTTGGAAGTTTATTTAATTTCTCATTTTGACACTGTACATGTATCCGTTGCTATTTTGACGTCGAACATTAATGCTTTGTCATTTTGTTGATTAATAATTATACAATGTCATTTCGGCAACGAACATGTCTACTTTGTCATTTCGACGAACTCAGTGAGGAGAAATCTTAATACAAATTTATACACATGGAGGGTAGCAATAGTAATAACAGCACCGTAATAGCAATCCCCAGATGAGCGTGGCAATCACAATGTGTGGCTGCCATCCTGAGTGAAGTAAATCATCGTGGGGAGTTCCGATTTTATCGGGACACCAAAGGATATTGTCGTTAATGGCTTAAAAGATTCTTCGTCCCGACTTCATCGGGACTTAGAATGATGGTATCTTTACGTCATTGCAAGTTCTAAAGCAGCGGGGCAATCTCATTAATTAGTATAAATGTATTATATCAATTAGTCTTATGATGAAATACATTATATTTTATAGGAGGGTATTATGAAAAATAAATGTAATATTAACTCCTTAGCGCAGTCAGTTATTGTATGTGTCATGCTTGGCATGGGGTTTATGTCAAATTCTGCTTTTGCAGAATCCGTATTTTTGAAGGATGGAAGTATCATTGAAGGTGATATAGTCAAGGAGACCGATAAAGCTACGACAGTAAAGACAAGGGAAGGGAAGACCGTAACGATACAGCGGAAGGATATTTTGAGGACGCTGGTAAATGAAAGCTATAAGACACGGATGTATATTATGAAAAGTAACAAGGAGGTATTAGGGGTATACATTGTAGAAGAGGATAATGAGAGCTATACGTACAGGACAGAGTTGCAATCAGCGGAGGAATATAAGATAAATAAGGACGATGTATTATTTGTTTCAAAGATACCGCCCAAGGATTTTATAGATGAGGAGGTACAGAAGAAAGCAGCGGAATTAGGGATAAAGAAGAAGTATACACGGGAAGAGAACCTGAAATGGCGCGCACCGTTTATACGGGTGGCGTATTCAAATTATGTGCAATATGATGATGAACTGGAATATTTATTTCCAGAACCAGCGCCAGCTTTACTATTAGATATTTTTTTCTGGCGTTTTAGAGATGAAAAGGGTAATGGATTTGATATAATGGGAAGGTTACGTAATCATGGAAGAAAGGCTGATTTGAATGGTGGTGATCCAAGAACTTCAAAATATTCACAATTATATAATATAACAATATCACCTACACTTCCATATAGTACTGATTTCTTTTTGAATTCAATCTCAGGAGGGTTACGATATGCATATGGGTGGTATGTTGGATATGTAATGGTACAGCCGTATATATTTGCATTATATCAATATGGGATGATTAATTCAATGATTTCTTATAATGATGGTGTAAGTGATAAAACAAAAGATATAAATATGAACACACATGGTTATCAGGCGGGAGCAGGTGTTGATGTAGGGCTTTTTTCCTACTTTGGAATATTTATTGAAGTAAGCTACGGGTATGCAAAAGCCAAATTCGCTAATGGTGAAGCTTATAATTTTGATGGCATTTCAGTATATTATGGAGTAAGCTGGTGCACATCGTTTGGTTTGATTGAGTGAATTTGATTTAATTACTAATGATTTTGTTTTGTATCTCTTAATAATTTTATATAAAGAATGGTCAGTTAAAAACAGTGATATGCATGCAGGGTATATAAAATAACTAATGAATAATAATAGCCTGGGACATTGAAATAGGTAGATAATTTGTATAGGAGAGCTTTCATGAAGAAGATAGCAAGAGACTTTTTTTTAGCACACATACTTATAGTTAGTTGTGTTATTGTATGGTTTATGTTTTCAGGGAATGTATTTGCAGAATCCGTATTTTTGAAGGATGGAAGTATCATTGAAGGTGATATAGTCAAGGAGACCGATAAAGCTACGACAGTAAAGACAAGGGAAGGGAAGACCGTAACGATACAGCGGAAGGATATTTTGAGGACGCTGGTAAATGAAAGCTATAAGACACGGATGTATATTATGAAAAGTAACAAGGAGGTATTAGGGGTATACATTGTAGAAGAGGATAATGAGAGCTATACGTACAGGACAGAGTTGCAATCAGCGGAGGAATATAAGATAAATAAGGACGATGTATTATTTGTTTCAAAGATACCGCCCAAGGATTTTATAGATGAGGAGGTACAGAAGAAAGCAGCGGAATTAGGGATAAAGAAGAAGTATACACGGGAAGAGAACCTGAAATGGCGCGCACCGTTTATGCGCTTTGGGTATTCAAACTTTGGAGTTTATATAGATTCTGATATTAATGATGCATATTCCGAGAGCCGTAACATTAATGCTTTCATTGATATATTCCCCTGGCGGTTTAGAAATGAAAGTGGGAATGGATTTGATGCCATGATAAGAGCACGTTTTGTAGGCAATTTTGATGAAATTAATCCCACTGATCCAAGAACACAAACATTTTTAAAATTATATCAAGTTACTATAGACGAAAGCTATGAATCCAAACTCAACATTGGTCAGATTTGTGGTGGAGTCAGATATGCCTACAGCATGTATTATGGTGTTTTGATACAACCCTATGTGTATGGATTATTGCAATTGTTTGTATTTCATGATGAAATAAAAATTGAATCTCTTAATTCAAATGCTATTGATGAACAGGTGTCATCGTCAAAATTGGGATACCAGTTTGGTGCAGGAGTTGATTTTGGAATAACCTCATACGTTGGTTTGTTTATTGAAGGAATGTATAGCTACATTGGCGCAAAATTTAAAGATGGAAAGACAAGAAATGTTGATGGTTACTATATTTACTATGGAGTAACCTGGCGTACATCGTATGGTTTGATTGAGTGATAGGGATATATATTTATGAAGAATTGGTACAGTTATGGTATTTAATATAAACTTCAATTCAACTTCGTATTATCCGAACTTTAATTAAATAATATCCTTGACAGAATTTTTAAATACATTTAAATTAAATAAACATATTATTGGTTTATATAATTATTTATTATTGAAATTTAAAAATAAACGGATGTGGATTGAGCGAGAAATATCAAAAACATTAAGAGCATTTGCCCAAAAAAGGCCGGCAATTTTAGTAACTGGCTGCAGACAATCAGGAAAAACCAGCTTGCTTAAACATGAATATCCTGAATTGTCCTATGTAACACTTGATGTTCCGTTATATGCTGAGGAAGCTAACATAGCAGGTGATGTTTTTTTTAAAAAGATTCAAAAAGCCTTTAATCATAGATGAAATTCAATATGCACCACAGTTATTGCGTCATATAAAAGTTGAAATTGATATTAACAGAAAAAACAACGGACAATTTTTTATAACAGGATCACAAAAATTTACACTCATGGAAGGTGTTTCCGAAAGCCTGGCAGGACGAGTGGGCATTCTTACATTACATACGCTTTCACTTAAGGAAATTCAAACAAAATATTTTTTCTTGATACCGGGCTTTTGTTATATCTTCTAGGAATAAAATCAGAAAAAGAATTGCTGAATAGTCCTTTGTTGGGAAATATTTTTGAAAGGTTGTGTTTGGGGCAAATAATACGTTATTATACCAATCAGGGTATTAATCCCACTATATATTTTTTTCAAGATGCATATGGTCATGAAATTGATTTTGTTATTCCTTCAGGAGAAAAACTTACCCTTATTGAGTGTAAATGGTTATTCCCTTTAGATAAACGAAAAGAAATTGTTTCTAAGATTAAACAGATCATTCCAAAGGAAAAAATAAAAAAAATTGTGATTGTGAGTTCACAAAATGAAGAAGCTGCATTAGAAGATAAGCTTTTCCTTTATGGGTGTCATGATCCTGATAGATTTTTACGTGATTGATAAAAAACTAATTGCCAAAATAATTTCTCTATGCAAATATAAACGTACAATGTGGATTCCATTAGCAGGTATGGCATGTCTACCGTTGAGCTAAAAATTAAAGGATATCATTTGGACCTTTTTGGTCGTGTAAGCAATCAGCGTTTTCTGGACTTTTTGGAAGATGCACGCTGGAGCTATTTAGATACTATTGGCCTTAACTATGATGAATTTGCAAAACGTGGCGTATTCCTTGCAGTGGTTAATATAAATGTTAATTTCCGTGCGCCTTCATTTCTGGGTGATGTGCTCGTCATTGAAACAATGGTAGATAGGATTGGCAACCGCAGTATAACAGTTAAGCAAAAGATGTACAATAAAAAAACCGAACAAATAATCCTGGATGCCGAAGTGGTATATGTCATAGTGGATCTGGCAACAGGTAAATCCATACCAATAGATAATGAAATGCGGCAACTGTGGCTGGAGCTATCGAACAAAAAAAATACACATTAAAAAATTTTGATTGCGATGCATACCACTTTACTGTATTATATTCCGCAAGGTTGAGTATCCATTATGGAAGAGGACATAATGAGAAAATATATCCGTTATGATAAGCTTTCCGCAGAGATTAAAGATGCAATATACCAATATTGGGAAGCAGCAAAACAAAATAAACCTGATATTGCATTAGATGATGCTATGGAGGACTGGTTTTTGCATCAGTTTGATGCATTTATGATTGCCAAATATCACACTCAGGGCGATAACATGCGCAAGCATTTTCGCCTGGATGTTGAAATACCTATACGGGTGGTGGAGCTTCTCATTGAATCTTCAAAAGATGAAGCCGAAGCACTGGAACTAATAGGCACAATAGTGAATATCAGCAAGGGTGGGCTTTATTTTATATCGGACATTCCGCTTGAGCTTTCTTCAATCATTAGGGTGGTTATTGATTTCAGGGCGGTTGATAATGAGCTAACTGATATTGAGGCACTGGCAATGGTAGTGCGCCATGACAGGCGAGAAGATAATCGATACGGTATTGGCGTTATGTTCAGCAGTATTTATGATAACGGCAAGCGCAACCTCAATATATTTATTTTAAAAAATCTTTCGTATTATCTTTATTCCTGATTATTTCCCCAGTGTGTCAATCTCTGCTTTAAGCCCGCTTTTTGTAATATCATAGTAATAACAATACCGCGTAGTACATGTTGAATCCCTTTTTTTCAAAGTGCCATACCCCGTAATGGTTGTCATAAGGTAATTATGCATTTTTGAATCAAAAACATTATTTCGAGAAATAATATAATTTTTTAAAGAAACAAATGCACGTTCCTGGCCTTTTTGCTGTATTGATAGCTCATCATAGTGCTCTTCAGCAGGAATTATTACGATAACCCTGAATGTGTTGTTGTCAATAAATCCTTCTTTTTCATACTCAAAAAGAAGAGCATTGTTTTCTTGGGGTTGTATGTTGGTAACTGTTTTTTTGGAGGCACATGAAGATATATAACAAATCATGGGCAGATACAAAAGCAGACTATAAAAAATTAATCGTATATAAGAAATCATATTTACCCCAATTATCCTTGTTATTTGCACTGCATGGTTGCCAGTTTTTGCTGTAACCCCTTTTCGTATATCCGCACAACAGCAGTTTCACTGAAATCTTCATTATAATAGGTAACTACAATGACTTTATTATCAATACACTGTTTTAGTTGTTGTAGCAGGCATTGTTGGAAGCTATCGGTAACAGATATACCCTGTAATTGTGCGGTAACATTAATAAGGGTATCATAACATTGCTTTTCAAGTGATTGCATTAAATTAATATGTGCACTTTCTCTGGATGCAACCAATCCTTCAATGCCAGGATCGGGTTTTGCGGTAATGATACACTGGTAACAGTTGTCGTTAAGAAAACCCTGGGTGGTAATATCATTACTTAATGATTTAATGTATGATTGATTATGTGTGCATGATTGAAGGATTATCAAAAGCAAGAAAGCAATAATGGTAACAGTTTTAGGAACATTCATAAAAGGTGGTTGGACATTTGAAAATAAGCATTTAAGCATTGGTTTACCATTAATATAGTATCATCAATATAATATACAAAAATATAACAAATCGTTATATGTCAAATAAAAAATGGTATTTTTACTGTTTCTTCAACATTGCAATAATATCGCGTATCTGGTCAGCTTTTGGGTGATTTGGCTTCATTGATAAAAGCTTTTCAAAATGATAGATAGCTTTTTCATTGTTTTTAAGCTTACGGTAATAGATCATGCCAAGCTCTTCATGTGCATCAGATAGTGAACTGTTTATCTGCAGTGAACGTTCAAATTCTTTTACAGCCTGTTCAAAAACGCCCTTTTCCTTATAGGCAATACCTAAAAAGAAATGTGCCTGATCATTCATTGGTGAAAGATCAATAGCAGTTTTATATTCTTCAATAGCTTCATCATTCATGTTAGCAGATAAGTATGCATTTGCTAAGTTATAGTGAGCCTCAAAGGATTTGGGGTCATTAATAGTAGCCTGTTTGAATTGCTCTATGGCCTTGTCATGCAGTTTGTTCTTTTTATACAGGTTGCCTAAGTTGATGTAAGCTTTAGTATAGTTTGGGTTTTTAGTGATAGCTAATGAATAATATTCAATTGCCTTATTATCATCACCAAGCCCCTCATATGCCTTACCTAATTCATACAGCGTTGGTGGATCATCATTCTTAATTGATAATGCTTTGGTGTAGAATGAAATAGCCTGTGCATAATTCTGCTTTGTGGCTGCAATAAGACCAAAGTTGAAAAGTGCCTGGAAGTATTCAGGGTCAGCTTCAAGTGTTTTGTTATAGAATGTTTCAGCGTTTGAATACGATTTCATTTCATGATAGGTTTCGGCTATCTTGAACAATGTGTCAGGATTATTGGGCCTTAATTCCCTGTCTTTGGTAAAATAATCAAGTGCCACCTTATAATTCTTCTGTTTAAGATAGATATCACCTAAATTAAAATATGCCCTATCTAAGTTTGGATCCTGTTCTATAGATTGTTTTAAGTCTTTAATAGCTGCCTGCAGATTATTCATTTTATACTGTGCAAGGCCTCGTGCATAGTATGCCTTTGCAAATACGGGTTTTTCTTCTATGGCTTTTGTAAATTCATTAACTGCAGGGCTGTATTTACCTTCAGAATAATAGATAAGCCCTAAATGATAGTGGGAATCAGCATTTTTGGGGTTAGCAATAATTGCATTCTGGAATGATTTTTTTGCTTCATCATCCATCTGGTTATGATAATAGATACGTCCCATCCAGTAATGCGAATGGTCGTCGGTTTTATCAAGCTGTGTTGCTTTGGCGTATGCCTTCAGCGCTTCATCGTATTTTTTTTCTGCACGATATTTATCGCCAAGTTCGCGCCATTTGAGTGCCGAATCATTGACAGGATTTGCCGGTGTTGTTTGAGGTGTTGGTTCTGATAAATCTTTTGAATCTTTATCTCTGCTAATTACCTGTTGTGCTGAGGGTTCTGTTGTTTCTTTTGTTGCTACTGCAAGCTGTTGTGTATCAGACCCACCAATAATAGAAGGTTTTTGTAATTTTGAAAGGGCATGTGCATATTTGTTTTTTAGATTTTCGTCATTACTGTTATAGCTTAAAGCCTGTTTGTAATAATCGGCTGCTTTAGCCCAGTTGCCCTGTGAAGCATAGATGTCGCCTAATCTCTCGGCAGATAATGCATCGCCAGGATCTTTTGACAGCGCTGTAGAATATGCACCAACAGCTTCAGGTATTTTATTCTGGGCAAGGTATGCATTGCCTAATGCACGGTAATATTTACCTGTGCCCGGTGAAAGAGTTATTGCTTTCTGGTATTGAGGGATAGCTTTAGCGTACTGCTTTTTATGCATATACAGATTGCCTAAGTTGTAGTATCCTTCGGGATCAGAAGGATTGGCTTTAATGCCTTTTTTCAGGATTTCTTCTGCACCTTTATAGTCACCTTTTTTCATTCGTTGTTGCGCTATGTTCCAGTAGCTTTCCTGATACTGGGGAGCAACGGCAATAGCGCTTTTATATTCTTTAAGGGCTTTGTCTAATTTTTCCTGTGTATCATATACATTTCCCAATTTATTATAGGCTTGGGGATATTTAGGGAAGTACTTTTTGGCAAGTTCCAGTGTTTTAATGGCATTTTCATAATCGCCTTTGAGGGCATAGGCATGTCCCAATTCGTTTAATGCATTGTAATTATCAGGTTGCAGTGCCAGTGCTTTTTTATAGTAGTCAATTGCTTTGTCCAGATTACCTGTTTCTTTATAAAGATTTCCTAATTTTATAAGGGTATCAACATCATTGGGATTTGTTTCCAGAATCTTTTCATATAATTCAATTTGCTTAAGCCGTATATCAACGATATCCTTTAGAGCATCCTTGGGTCGAGAAAGAAAATAATATCCGCCAAATAGCAGTAATAGTATTACTGCAACAACACCTGCAATTTTCAGATTGCGGTAACGGTCATAATAGTATGCCATATTGGTACCTCTGGTATGTTAAATTATCTTATAATTCATCGTCACGATAAATTTCTTCAAGCTTGTTCTTTGTCTTCTTTGTTTCGTGCCCGGCCTTTTTATCCTGTGCTTCACGCTGGACATCGTCAAGTATTATTCCACCTAAATGCAATGCTTCTTCAATGGATACATCGCTTCCTGGTGGTGGTAACACAAATTTTGGGTCTTTTAATAATTCAATAACCCTTTTTATTTTTTCATATTGAGGGTCTTCTGGAGCTATCGCCAAAAATTTTTCCCATGACTCAATGGTTCTTTCTTTATCTCTGAGCAGCATTAAATACGTCAGGCCAATATGGTAGTAAGCAAATTTAAGCTGTGGATTAAGGCTGAATGCTTTTTTAAAATATGCAAGTGCTTCTTCCGGCTGCTTTTTATAATAATATACCTGTCCTATTCTGAATGCATCTTCGGCGCTTTTTGGATTCAATTCCAGAGCTTTAATATACAGCTGCAATGCACCGTCATAGCGTTTTTTATATAAAAAAATATCACCCAGGTATGAATACGCCATGGCATTTTCAGGATTGTTTTTCAACTCTTCCTGAAATAAGAGTTCGGCTATCTCAAATTTTTGCTGATAGAAATATTTAACACCCTTTTTAAAAGGGGTATCATCATCCTTTTTTGCAGCAAAGGATATGGTATATGCGATAGTTACTGATAAAAGGGTTATCAGACAAAATAAAACTATTTTCTTCATAGAAGTATTTCCAGTATTATTATCGGTTATATGACGATAACAGAATACATAAAAACAGTATACGAACATCAGCATGTAAAAACTGTAACAAAAAAGAACAGCATCATTGTACAAAAAGCTACTATAAACCGTTTCCACTCAAAATTCATGTAGACCTCCATTGAAAATAATATTTATTCTCTATGTCATTTCGAATCCCGATTTTATCGGGATGCTGTTGTAAAATAAGATTTCTCCTCACTGCGTTCGTCGAAATGACAGTATGAAAACATTCGTCGAAATGACAGTATAAAAACATTCGTCAAAATGACAGTGTGAAAATGTTCGTCGAAATGACAACGTATAAAACATTAATAACCACATTGTTTCCATGGGCAACTCTTTAAAAATAATGAATAAAATACACCCTGTCAAGCAACACAAAAATAAAAAAATATACTGTTGACATTTTAAAGATATTGTTCTACATTTACTGCCAACGTAACTGGAAATTCCCATGCCTAAAGAAGGATTTAAAACAGCAAAACAAAAAAATGACTGTATTGAAGCAATAATTCAGGAATTGGTGAACCGCAATGGTTTTCTTATTGTAGGACATACTAATCCTGATGAAGATTGTGTTGCTTCTATGATAGCATTTTCCCTGCTTGCAAAGAAATTTGATAAGCAGGTAAAAATTTTTTCGTCAAAAAAAATACAGGAAAACTTCAAGTACCTTGTTGATATTGCCATGTATAACCGCATAGACGTTGTCACAGCAATACCCCGCTCATTTGCCGTTGACACAATTGTTATTTGTGATACTGCCAAACCTTCCATGATTGATGCCAACAGAACTATATTGCAGATGCTTAAAAAAAGCACTATTAGAAAAATAGAAATAGACCATCATATTGGAGCCGATAGTGACTATGCTGGTGATCCTGGGTACAGGCTGGTAACCGAGGCATCAAGTGCAAGTGAGCTTGTTGGGCAGATTGCGCTGAAACTGAGGGCAAAGAAAGAAATCTTAAAAAAATATGTTATTCTGGATCCACTGTCCCGAAACCTGGTGCTTGCAATTTTAACAGGCATTATTGGTGATTCACAGATGGGACGTTATTTGAAATCATCACGAGAAAAGCGGATGTACAGGATATTCAGTACACTGTTTAATGATATATTAAGTACATCCACAATAAAAGAATCAAATATCACCAATATGAATCAGATCTTTGAACAGTTGAAACAGGCATCTGAAAAAGAAAAACATTGTTTCCAGTTTATAAAGAAAAAAAGCAAGGTGTATAAATCAGTTGGATATGCAATGCTGACTGAAGATGACATGCGCTATCTCTATGAAAATTTTGATGATGATGATATTATTTCAACTACACGAACGTTGGCTGACATGCTTGCTGAAGATTCCGGGAAGGTGGGGCTGGTATCATACTATGACATTCCTGAAAAATCAAATCTGGTGCAATTTCGTATGCGCCGCAGCCAGAATTATAAAAACTATGATTTACGTGAATTCCTTACTACAATGGGCATTGAAAACGGTGGAGGGCATGAAGGAGCAATTGGCTTCAGGTTGCCAAAACATGCTGTGGATGATTATCCAAAATTTGTAACGTCATTGGTAAAAAAGATAAATGTCCTTTTGCCATGAAGACAACAGGTTTACTTTGTGGGTTTCTAAATATTTTTCATTACGGAACAATACAGAATAAAGGTAAATTTCTATAGTTCATCGTGATTGATATGATTTTCCAGCCACATCACATATTTTCCGGAGGAATAGTATGAAAAGAATTCTTATGGTATCATGCTATATGATTTTATCAGTTTCAGTGGCAATGTTTTCATTGCAGTGTGCAGGTAAAGCAGTTAAACAGGCAGAGCCGGTAAGCACTGATGAGGTTCCACGTGACACTGCATTAAAAGAAGATGATAGTGATACAACATATTCAAAAGGGTTAAAGCTTGAAAAAGAAGAATCATTTGCAACAAAAGAATCAGCAAAAACAAAGGCGCTTGCACCAAAAAAAATGGATGGATCAAAAACAGCTTCAGGATTAAAAGCTGGTTTTGCTGACGATAATAAACAGTTCAATTATTTTGTAAATTTTATTAAGGATTACAAAGATAAAGTCCAGCATTACCCCATCAATATATCTGAAAGGATTATTTTCTACTGTAAAGATATAGCAGGCAAATCAATACCCAATGCTAAGGTTAATGTTTTTAGTGGTAAAAAACTTCTTGAAACAGGTAAAACGTATGCTGATGGATCGTTCATGTTTTACCCTTCAGAATATGATGCTAAATATACTACCTACGTGCTTACATTTGAAGCGTTAAACACAAAGGCACAAATTACGGTAGACCGACAGGGGAAGCGTGAACATACGGTAACATTGAATACACAGCGACCACAATATAAAAATGTACCGCTTGATATACTCTTTGTGTTTGACACAACAGGCAGTATGAATGAGGAAATTGCACGCCTCAAAAAAACAATTGAGATTATTAACCTTAATATTGCATCTTTAAGTACCAAGCCTGATGTTCGTTTTGGCATGGTGCTGTATAAGGATAAGGGTGATGAATATGTTACTAAAATTATTCCACTGACAGGTAACCTTGAAAAATTTCAAAAAGAACTTTCATTGGTCACTGCAGGAGGTGGTGGTGATGGCCCTGAGGATTTGCAATCAGCACTGGCGGATGCAGTTAAGAAAATACAATGGAATACCGGTGGCATTAGACTTGCGTTTATTATAACTGATGCCGAAGCTCATTTAGATTATGGACAACAATATACCTATGTGGATGCAGCACATGATGCAAAAAAAGAAGCAATTAAATTTTATTCCCTGGGCACCGGCGGTCTGCCATTGATGGGTGAATTTATACTGCGGCAGATTTCCCAGTATACACAGGGCAGATACATATTTTTAACGTATGGTGAACGTGGTGAAAGCGAAGGCGGCAAAGAGGGCAGTGTGAGCCATCATACCGGAGCGAATTTCCAGACTGATAAATTAGAATCAATTATAATACGCTTTGCAAAGGAAGAATTAGCATATCTTACTGACCAGCCACTTGAAGAAGACGAAGCGTACTTTGATGCTAAAAAAGTAGAAGATGAAACAAATGAGCAAACCCTGCAAAAGCTTTTTGATATGGCGATAGCTCAATTAATTGACTATTCGGCAATAAATATACAGAAAGGCGAGCCAACTGCAGTATTGCCCATAAAATCAAGTGATGCTGCACTATCAACAAATGCTGAATATTTTACTGAACAGCTTTCAATGGCACTGGGCAAAAACAAGGTATTTACGCAGGTGGAGCGTAAAAATATGCAGCAGATATTACATGAAATAGGTCTTGGCCAGACCGGCATTGTGGATGAAGCCAGTGCTGCAAAAGCAGGGAAGATGTTAGGAGCAAAGATGTTGATTACCGGCACATTGTATCCAAAAAATGCAAATTATGAAATCTTCCTGAAACTTATCAGGGTTGAAAGTGCCGAAGTACTGTCAGCAACAAAAGCAATTGTTGATAAAAATCTTGGTGTTGCTGAAGGAGTAAAAAAGCCACAACCAAAACAGCCGGTGAAGAAGAAACAAGCAAAGTGAGGTGATTATATAAGTACCTTACAGTGATTTTTTATTGATGCGTTATTAGTACGTTCGTACAGTGATTGAACATACAAATGGATGAAAATAAATTTTGTATGCCATTACAATTGAATTATTAAAAAGCAGTGGCAACGAAGTATGCCCATAGTTATATCGTTGTGCAATAATGGGAAAGTGGATTTATTTTCGGAGGTTTGTAGATGAAAAGATATAGTTTCTTTTTACATGTAATACTCATTTTTATAATAACAGGTACCATCCATGCTGCAGTCCAGAACAGGACGTACGAATTCAAAGATTGTATAAGCTGGAATTTCCAGGATAAACCCACACCGCAAACGTACTGGACACCGTATTTGCCAATGCCAACCCAGCAAATTTTCAGGATGAAAATGGGTTTCAGGTTTTCCACAGGAACTATCGCCATAAAAAATGGTGTTAAGGTAAACTTTAGCTGGGATGATAGTGAAGCAGTTGCATTTAAGACATTAAAGCTAAAAATTAAACCTTCCCTTAATAATGAAAACTATAATGTGTTTGAAAGCTCTTTTGGATTGTACCTTCCCAATACCATTGAGGTAGGGTTTGTTAGCATAAGTGGAGTTCCTGATATCTTGCCGTGGTTTGAATTGCCGTATGATTTTTGGGACATTGTTTCGTATATTCCAAAGGTTGGTGGTTATATTGCCAGTGCACAGGACCAGATTGGTGTAAATATGAGCTCAAAAAGTAAATTGCCACTGGGAGGTGCAGCTGAATATCACGATACAAGAGACCTTATCAGCTTAAGTTTGGCAGATTTTTTAACAGATACCAAAAAAGATCAGCTTGTGTCAAAAATATATAATAAAATACCTGCCAGTTCCAGGACAACTCTTATAACTGCTATTAAGGCTGCAAAAAAAACTCAACGATGCAGGAGCAGAACAATTTGCAAAAAAATTGATTGGCGATGGCTTAGAAAAATTGGGCAATATGGCCTCTGTGACAGTGAAAGGTGATCCCAGCTATAAAATTAAGGGGCATTCAATGGTTGTTTTGGTAAGGTACTGGATACCTGGCAAGATGAGCGGAACCTATCCCATTACATTCACCAGACCTGATGAAGAGTTTACATTAAATATCAAGCTTCCTCCATTTATTCAGGATGGTGAGGCATTGCATATGACCGTTGATAGTATTACGTATAATTTTACTCTTGAGCAAAATCTTAAGTTTAAATTAGCGTTTGGCACTATCCCGCTTGTTCCTTCACCTGAATGTGATGTGGTTGATTCTCATAAGGTGGTAACGTATGCACAGGTGAACAAACAATTGGGTACCAGTGATTGTCTGTTACAAATACCTGTTGCAAAAAGTACTGAAAAGATACTTGATTACAAGGTAAAGGCAGGTGTTTCTTCAGCTACCGTGTGGTGGGCATCACCAAATGTACTGCTTAAAGGAACCGTAAAAGTATATAACAATAATCAATTAATTGCACAAAAGACAGAACCATCATTTACAACGTCGCATCAGATACCGTTTACAGGGCTTACCGGGAATACAAAATACAGATTTGTTATGACCAGCATTGATAGCCAGGGAAATATTACGCCCGAGATGGTTGCTGAAGCAACGACATTAAAGGAAGCCAGGCATAGTTTTGAAAACATTACAAAACTCACCTATAATTGGGGTACATTCACGCTCACTCCTCCTGTTGTAACTACCGATACTACCTCGGCTACATTAACCTGGTCAACTAATGTTCCTGCCAGTACTGAAGTGTTTTTGGGTTTATCATCTGATTTTGCATATAACTATGTAAATAATGTAAAAAAGGGAGTTCGTAATCCTGATGGTAGCTATTCAAATATCACAATTGCCAAAGGCTATATTGATTCTACAGATAAATCGGTTAGCAGAGTTTTTGAAACAAATCATTCCATTACACTAACAGAGTTAGAACCAGGAACAACATACTATTATAGGGCAACGTCATACTTGTACTATAATGAAAATAATAAACAAATAATATCAAGCGATACTGCAGGTTCTTTTCTCGGTTCGTTACAGTATGTGGGAACATTTACTACAAAACAGGCTCCCCTTTTACATATACGGTGTGTTAAAGCAGCCAATAACCAGTCAGCTAAAAATGTTCCCGTGTTAATTGGGAAACAGGGTGAGGCAGGGCAGGTCTATTATACTGATAGCAATGGGTATATTCCACAGATTGTGGCGGAACGTGGGAAGGTATATACAATTGCAGTAAAGGATAATCCATATTATAAAGATAATTCAACAACATTTTCGGTTACTGCTGATCAGAGTGGTTTACTACCTTTACTAACATTAGGATTGCAGTATAAAACTACTCCTGGGGGATATGTGTACGATAGTCGCGGGAATCCTGTAGCAGGTGCAACAATAACTGCAGCAAAAGGTACACAAACAAAAACGGCAACAACTGATGCTACTGGATTTTTTACATTTGATGGTGATTGGCTTGGACAGGGAAGCTATACGCTTACGGTGCAGAAAGACGGATATAAAACAGGGACGTTGCAAGCAGTGGTTGATGCTGGTGGTATCTTTACTGCAAAACCTGCAGCATTAAAATCAACTTCAATTGTCTTTAATATCACAGCTAGAAGCTATAATAATCAACCATTGAAAAATGCTTCTGTTAAAATTAAAGAAGGTAATATAACAAAATATACAGGTCAAACGAATGCATCAGGTAATGCCACTGCAGTGCTTGGCGGATACACTGATACAAATGCTCATGCCTTCACAATTGAGGTTATCCCAGCAGATAAAAATTCCCATTTAAATCCACTCTATTTGCCATCGGTTATAACCATGACATCCTTTGCAGATGATGTAAATACATTACGTGTGGTATGCCAGGCAAATACAAATCCACCTGTTGTAAGCAATGCTCAGGTTATGCGAGTGATAAATTCACTTGAAGTATATTGTGAATTTGATATAGTAGGTACACAGTATTACATTAAACATACTAAACCTGATGGGACTTCAACAACAACACCTTTTGCAACTGCTTTGCTTAACAGTAATAATAAACCACATGCCAGGAAAACGTTTGATATGACAGGACAGGCATATGGTGTGCATACATTTACCATTTATGCCAAGGATATGTACAATACAACGACGTATGAAGTCTATACTCTTCAAAAAGACTGGCAAAAATTAAATATTGCCAGTGGTCCAGTTATCTGGCCAAAGGTTGAACCAGGAATAGGATTTATAACCATATCGTGGCCGGCGTGGTATAAAGAAGCAGAATTTGGCAAATATGTTATACAGATGGAAAAGCCAGTAAAGACCATTGAGGTTACTGAGTATACTACCACAAGCTACAAATTAACTGGATTAACTCCTGGCGATACGTATAGCGGAACATTTAAGGTGTATGATAAAGCTGGAAATATAATTTACAGCATGCAAAATCCATCTCGATTTTTTGGACACGTGGGTTCAATTGCTCCAACAATTAGCAATGTATCAATTACTCCAAATCCTGCTGGAACAAATCAGGAGATACGGTTCCTGGCAACAGTAAGTGATCCTGATACTAATCTAACTCATGTTAATTTAGTGTTACAGGAGTATGTAGAAACTACTGATTCAAAAGGCAATCTCATCACAAAGATGGGAAAAACCACTACCTTAATAGATACCGATGTGTACAATACTAAGACGTACCAGGTGAGTCATAGGTTTATTTGCAGTGAACCTGGTAAACATAAACTTATATTGAAAGCTAATGGAGCATCTCCTAATGAATTTACTCAGGCAGAATATAGTGTTATTGTACAGCAAGGGCTTGATCCATCAACGCCAAAGATTTCAATTGAAGGACCAAATGCCTCGTTAAAACAGATACTTACTGATGGCTATCTGTTAAAGATTAATATAGTATCAGTTGATGCTGAATCAGAAAATATTAAGGCTGTTATAGATTGGGGTGATGGCACCGTTAAAAGCGAGATGATTGAACGAGAAAGTTTAAGTGTTTCAACCACTGGCAAAGAAGGTCATCCTGATTTCCGCAGGATATTATCAGGCTCAGTATCTACTAAATACTATTATCAAAAACCAGGTGTATATATAATAACTGGGTATATTCAATCAGAGTTACAAGGCAAAAAGCTACAATCACAACCTGTACGATTAGAAATAAGAGTAACCGAATAATAAGTTGTATAAAAATACCGTATTAAGCCCATCTCATACAACAAGAGGTGGGCTTTTAATTTTATGTAAATAACCTCCATGAAGGAATAGCCCACATTGAAGGATGAGAAAGCTGGTATAAACGTTCACCACGGTAGATGATGAGGCCACCAGGGAATTTTTTATTTTCTCCTTGACAGTAGTACTACATATCCGTATAGTTATTTTTATGAAAGATCGAATAATTCTTCATGTGGACATGGATGCCTTCTTTACTTCGGTTGAGCAGGTGGATAATCCTTCGTTAAAGGGGAAGCCTGTTGTGGTTGGAGCTGATCCTAAAGGTGGAAGGGGCCGCGGTGTAGTTTCGGCTGCAAGCTATGAGGCACGTAGGTTCGGCATTCATTCAGGAATGCCTATTTCACAGGCGTATAAACTATGCCCAGGGGCGGTCTTTTTGCCCCCACGGTTTGACCGATACGTTGAACTATCGCACATAATTATGAAAATTTTTGAGCGCTATTCCCCCTGTATTGAACAGATAAGCATTGACGAAGCATTTTTAGATTGTACAGGGACACTGAAACTGTTTGGGAATGTGGAAAACATTGCACGTAATATTAAAACTGATGTTTTTACACAAACAGGGCTTACCTGCAGCATTGGGATTGCGTCAAATAAGTTGGTTGCCAAGATTGCGTCAGATTTGCAAAAGCCTGATGGGCTCACAATATGTCCCTGTGGAATGGAAAAAGATTTTCTGGCACCACTGAGCATTGCAAAATTATATGGTGTTGGCATAAAAACACAGAAATATTTAGAGTCATTAGGATACAACACCATTGGGGATATTCAGCGTGTTGATGAAAACTTTTTGCAAAGCCTGCTTGGGAAATGGGGTATAGTGTTACATCAGTTTGCACTGGGTATTGATAGTCGTCCTGTTGAGCCATACTCTCAGGCAAAGTCAGTGAGTGAAGAAACAACCTTTGATGTTGATACTGATGATGAAGATAGTATTATTTTTACACTGGTTGAACTGTGTGATCGTGTTATACGAAGGGTCAGAGCCGCTGAATTTTCTTTTAAGACAGTGACGTTAAAAATACGATTGGAAGGTTTTGAAACATATACACGCAGTAAAACACTACAGCAACATGCCCGTGATATGGCAACACTGCAAAAGGAAATTATGCGGTTATACATTTCATTTGGTCGAGGGAAAAGGAAAGTGCGGCTTTTAGGGGTTAAGGTTTCAAATTTGCTGTGTAATGCTGATGTGCAGATGAACCTTTTTGAAAACCAACAAAAGGTTGAAAAAATTGAGGAAGTTATTGATAGTATTCATAATAAGGGACTTAATGTGTTACGAGCTTCGGTGATAAAACCGCCAAAAAAGAAGGGATAGAGTATGCCAAAGCTTTTACGTGATTTTGTCAACAGTATGATTGAAGAGTGGGGTGAGGATAATCCATTTTATGGATTGAAGAATAACGGACAGCTTGTGGAACAATGGACAAACCTGGATGGGTTGGAGATATTCTATAGTTATGTGCGCAATAGCAAATGGGTTACCGTGACGGTGTTACCTACTGAAACAGGCATACATCCTGTAAGCAATAGTGTTTATAAATGAAAAGGATATATAAATGAATACATTGCTGAAACTGCTGTGTGGTGGGCATTTGAACTGCTGACTGAAATGGAAGCAAAAAAATTCATGATTCAACATAAACCTGAGGTAAAGTTTACTTTTATACGGTTGGGACATCCCTATGAATTGGTTGTAAAATTTGACGGTTATTATTGGGTTGTTGAAGATTGATACAATTCTATGATTCTTTTCTATATCGTGCTGCACGTGAAAGTGTGGGAAGAAATATTGGAGCACTTAAAAGAAAAAACAGAAATTCAAAGATTACATTACTTTTATGTGCAGGTTTGCCTTTTAAACGGCTGAGAAATGCATCAAAGGTGTTGCCGCTGAGATTACCAAAATAAATTAACCGGATAGCTATGATAATATGCCTGGCTGTTTTTTTGCCATAGTATTCGTAAAAATTTTTAGTCAATAATTCATCGGGGTTGCTATTGGTTTCAGCAAAGTGCTGTGCATACAGCAGCGCGAGTGTTTCATAATCATCCGGTTGTGCAGAAAATTGCAGTGCAAGGAGAGAAATAATCTCTTCTTTTGATAATCCTGTTTGTAGAGCCTTTTTTGCATGAAACCATGCACAGTAAGGGCAGCTGTTTACTGCTGTCACAACCAGCATGATCTTTTCAATAAATGACCTGGTAATGTTACTATCTATCAGTAATCCAATGATTGAAGGAATATGGAATATAAGATATGCACTATCTTTACAAAGCAGTGAACAATTATAGATTCGTCTATCAAAGTTATGTTTCATTGTCAAATGTCATTAAAGAAGAATGATGCTGTAAATGTAGCACATATAGACAGACAAAAAATTTATTTTAAAAACGATTTATTATCAAGCCAAAATTTATTAAAAAAATAGTAGAATGGGGGGCTAAGCCCCCCATTCTGATTATTATACGGGAATCTGTTTGTTAGTTCGTGTCCATATCTTCATCTTTTCTGCCTGTTTTACCAGGTCATCCTGAAATTTTGGATGTGCTATGCTTATAAGCTTTTCGGCACGCATCCAGGTTGGGCAGGCAATAAGTTTAACGGCACCAAATTCAGTCACAATGTAGTCAACCATCTGGCGGGGGATAGTAACTGTTGAAGCAAGTGGAAGCTGAGGGACTATTCGTGACTGAAGCTCACCTTTGGAATCAGTGTATGTTGATGACAGACATATAAAGCTTTTGCCGCGATTTGACCACTGCGAACCAAGGACAAAATCCCACATGCCACCGTTACCACTAACCTGTCCTGAACCAAGGCTTTCAGCATTTACCTGTGAAAACAGGTCAACCTGTATTGCATTGCATATACTTACCATGTCATCATTCTGGGCTATGATGCGCGGGTCATTGGTATAATCAACAGGATACGAAGCCAATGCCTGATTGTTGTGCATAAAATCGTACATGCGCTGTGATCCTATTGCAAATGTATATACACATTTGAATTTATCGATGTTTTTCTTAGCACCATTCATTCGCCCTGATTCAATCATGTCAACGTAGGCATCAACAAACATCTCTGTGTGGCCACCTAAATTCTTTAAATCAGACTGAGCAATGAGTTTTCCTACCATATTGGGCATACCGCCAATGCCTAACTGTATGCAACATCCATCATAGAGAAATTTCAATACATGTTCTGCTATTTTTTTATCGGTTTCGGTTGGTGGGACATCGGGTGCTGCAAAAAGCATCTGGTTTTCAGGAGCTTCTACAATGAAATCAACACGAGAGATGTGAATTGCTTCTTCTGATCCACCTAAACAGCGTGGCATATTTTTATTCACTTCAACAAGCACATAATCAGCGCCATCAACTTTTGCCGACGTTTCGGAATTCTGTGGTCCTATATTAAAAAATCCCTGATCATCCATTGGGCCAACCTGCAGCATGGCAATCCATTTTACATGTTTACTCTTTTCAGGACGGTTGTAGTAGAACGAACGATATCCTGGATCAATGTTTTCATGCGGATCCTGATTTAATAGATAGCGATAATAGAATGGTGCCCTGTGGTACAGTATTGGGCAATAATAAGCAGCTTCAACCTGTGTGTGAAGCAGACGAGTTAGTTTGCTCCATTGCCAGTCAATATACGTAAAACTTTCCGGGTGTTTGATGACCTCTGGAACTGGAGGCAATGTAACTGCAGTATAGATTAATACATCCTTTAATTCCGGGGCTCTACGTGCCAGTGCCTGATCAAGAACAACAGGTTTGCCATTGAAAAAACCATAATCAACAACATCACCACATTCAACAACTTTGACTGCATCATCGGGTGTTGTTAATTTAGCTTTGTATTCATTCCAGTAATTCATAAGTTTCCTCCATGATAGAAAAATAATCTCATTAAAAATATTATAATAATACAATCTTATAATGTCAATAAAAATATTTATTATAATTAATATTTTTTTTAGATAGTTAATAATATATATACATATTATAAATAATGTAATATCAGAACAAAATAATGAGAGGTATTGAGTGGTGAAGTTCAATATTTATACTATATGATAGGGGTAATTTATAACTTTACTTTCTTATTTATATATATTACATGATTTATGTGTTGTTATTCATTTACTGATTACGTTACCATTTATATAAGCATAAAGAGTTGTTATTATGTATAGAAGCGTTGTAATCATTGAGAACATTGTAGAAATGGCATTGAAGTGATACAATGATTAACTATTGTTTTCAGAGGAGGTGGCCATGACGCCTACAATACAAAAAGGCTTTATAGCTGTTATGATTGTTCTGGTGATTTGTTTTGGTATAACAACAGCATATGTTTTAAATACCAATGAGATTAAGCTTACCATAGATTACGATAACAACACGCCATATACCGAACTATCATTGCAATTTTCCAGAGATATATTTATAGTTTCAGATATTGATGCAATGAAAAATGATATAGCTCAAAAGCTCACTGTATCATTTAATCCTGAGCTTGAATATATATTAAAACCTTTGGATTCACGTAATTGCATTCTTGAAATATATAATCCCAAACCAGCACATGAATACCAGTTTACCATTATTGTAAAAAATATTGATACCAATGGGTTATATGTAACAGCAAATAATAAAGAAATTGAGTTAGGGAAAACCTACTTTTTCAGAACTCCAGTGCTGCGGGTTTATCATTGTTCCAAAGAAAGCAAAATGATAAACAGCCCAATTGTGCTGCAATTTAATTTCCCTGTTTCACTCAATGTTCTCAAGCAAAAAATGTCAATACGACCGGATGTTCAGTATACACTGGAATACGATAGTAATGATACCAGCCATAGAACAGTAATAGTGAAGCCCATCAATGAAAAGAAAGCACAAAAATATTCATTGACCATTGATAAAACCATGGTGCCAGCCAGTGGTGTCATTGGTATGGATACTTCCTATACATTTACCTATACAACCTATTTCCCGTTTGAGCTAACCGATATACAATCATCATACAGTCGTTACTATGATGATTCATCATATTATCCTGATTATCCTGTTGAATTTACTTTCAACAATGAAATTGCTCTTCCTCAGGGGAAAAGTGTTAGCGAATTTGTAACTGTGACACCTGATCCAGGTGGTTTGCAGGTGAATATGTATGGTAACACAATTGCGGTGAGTGGAAATTTTACTGGCAAAAAAACATACACAGTTACTATCGCACAAACATTACAGGATATCTATGGACAAACATTACAGGAACCTGTTGAAACGGAAATTGAATTTGAGCATGCATTTTCATATTTTTCATGTCCAACAGGATATATGCTGCTGGAGAACTATCTTGAGAAGATTATTCCTTTACGCATGGTCAATGTTTCATCATTTGAATGCAGGTATCTATCGCTTGTAAATGAAAACGATATTAAAGCGTACTTTGAAAGCCCAAAAGAATATTTCAATAAACATGCAAAAACAAAAACGTATACACTAAACTGGACATGGGATGTGTATAAAACTGTTAAGTTTGATTATTCAAAACTGCATCAGGGAGATAATGGGATTTTTGTTTATGAGCTAAAGCCAGTTATGGAACATCCGTATGAAAATAATCATGATGTCTTTCGTGGTATGATGCAACTTTCAGATATTGGTGTGACCGTAAAAAAAACAAAAAATGATATATTAGTACATGTCAGAGATTTATTGAACAACAAGGCATTAGCCGGTGCGTCATTATTCTGTACAGGGGCGGAAGTGTCGCTGGGACAAACAGATGCTAAAGGTGTTTTGATTGTTAAAAATAATGGATGTTCGCTGTTTACGATAAAACATGGCAAAAGCATTTTTTATTACTCAATGCAGCGCGATAATGGCTATAGCGATGAAGATGAACGTGCCAAAATTAATCTTCCAGAAAAATATTATGGCAGTGATTATTACATACTAAAGCCTCAGGTGCATCTTTTTACCGACAGATATTTATACAGGCCAGGTGAAATAGTTCATATCAAAGGAATACTCAGGTACAGGAATAATGATCAGTGGAGTATTAAACCACCGCTGTCAGTAATAAAAAATGTTATGCTCACCGTCATTAATTCGCGTGATGAGGAGATTGCTTCTTCTGCCAGGTCAGTGTCAGCAACCGGTGGCATTGAGTGGGATATAGCACTTAAAGAAGACTATCCTACCGGGTACTATCGCATAACTGTTAGTTCCAGTAATAAAGATTATGATCTTTATCAAAGTATTGATTTCCAGGTTGAGGAGTTTAAACCGGCAAAAGCTGAAATGAAAATTATTCCATCAAAGCTTACGTTTTTGTGGGGGGAAATTCTTTCGGTTGACCTGTTTGGATGGTATTTATTTGGTGCCCCGGTAAATAACGATGTGGAATATACGGTTACATTGCAGCCGGTAACCTATCGCAGTAGCGTATTTGCTGATTATTCATTTTCAACACAGCTTAATTATTATGATGAATATGATGAGTATAGTCCACCATCAACGGTTGTTGCCAGTGGCAAAGCAAAAGTAAATGAAAAAGGCATTGCAAAGGTGCATGTTCCGCTTAAAGCTATTGCCAATGTGCCCAATGCAGAAATATTGATTACTGGACGGACGTATCTTTCAGATGATTCGCCAGTATTTGGTGCAAAGAGTGGACTTACGGTGGCAGAACCAGTTCATGTTGGCATAAAGGTTCCGCGCTACTTTAATTATACAAAAGAGCCTGTTACCATACAGCTTGTTGCCTGCAACAATGATGATACTGTTGTTGAAGGTACTCCAATAAAATTAGTTATAAAAAAGCATGAATGGAAATCATTTCAGATAGCGGGAGTAAATGGAAGATTGCAATGGGAATACAAAAAAATAGAAACCGAAGTCAATGTACAGAATCATACTATTGGGAAAAAAGATGTAATAGCAACCATTAATGATCCCGGGTACTATACAGCAGAAGCATATGACAGCCAGGGAAAAAGAAAATATGCAGTGTGTGATTTTTACGTTCTGGGCAAAGGCGAAGCAGGGTGGCGTGTGAACGATGATGAAACTGTTGATGTTGAAACTGATAAAAAAAGCTACAATGTTGGTGAAACAGCAATGCTTCTGGTTAAGAATCCTTTTACCAAAGCTCAGGCATTTGTTAGTATTGAAAGAGAAAAATTTTATGATTACTTTGAAGTGCCTGCAACATCAAGTGTTGTTATGATTCCGGTCAAAATAACACAAGAGCATATTCCAAATATTTATGTAAGTGTTATGCTGTATTCTGGAAGAACAGGGTTTAATGCCTTGAAAGATGGGGAGGATAGAGCAAAACCACGCTGTCTAATTGGATACGTCAATATTAAAGTTACACCAAAAGAAAAGAAATTATCTGTTCAGGTTAAACCAGATAAAAAGCAATATGAGCCGGGTGGCTATACAACGGTGGAATTGCTGGTAAAAGATTATAAAGGACAACCGGTGGATGGAGAGGCAACAATATCTATTGCTGATAGAGGTGTATTAAATCTTGTCAATTATACATTACCTGATCCCTATGAATACTTTTATGCCCCGCGACAACTTGCGATTACTACATTTGATGTACATCAGATTATTCTTGGGCAGCGGTACCTTAAAGAAAAGGGCGAACTGGTAGGTGGTGATGGTGGCATTGCTTCAATGGGTATGATTGTCCCGCGGGCTGATATACGGTTCAGTGCATATTATAAGGCAACAGTTGTGGTAAAACAGGGAAAAGCAAAGGTGCAATGTAAGCTGCCTGATAACCTCACCAGCTTCAAATCGATGGTTGTTGTTCACACAGAAGATTCAAAATTTGGATATGGTGAAGCAACCTTTGAGGTTAAAAAACCTTTAATGCTATTGCCAACCTTCCCGCGCTTTGTTCGTGTTGGTGATACGTTTAATGCTGGTGCTCTTGTTTTCAATTATACTGGCAAAAAGGAAAACGTTACACTAGGCCTGGAATTGAAAAATGGCTTGAAGCTTAAAGATGGTTCCACGGTTGCTGTAAAAGAGCTTATTCTTAACAATGGGCAATCTCAGGAAGTAACCTTCCCGGTTACAGTAACTGGACAGGCAGGTATGGCAGGTTTTACGGTCAAAGCACAGGCAGGAACCTATACAGATGGCATTACAGATACCATACCTATCAAAGCTCCTAATATATTTGAAACAGTGGCACAGTATGGAAGGATTACAACTCCACAGGCCAGAGAAGTACAGGAGATAACCATAACCAGAAATATTATACCTGAAGTCTCCTCGATTAATATTTTTACTTCTCCATCGGCATTTGTGGATCTTAAAGGTTGCCTTGATTATTTAGTTGACTATCCCTATGGATGTTTTGAACAAAAGGCTTCTAAAATTTTACCACTCATTTTAGGTGAGGAAATCATTGTTCAAAAAGGGCTTTTAAAAACAAAGTCAAAAAATGATCTCAGAAAAGTAGTTACTGATGTTTTGAAAGAATTTCCTGCTTACTACAAAAATGGAGGATTTGCATACTGGAAAGATGGTTCGCTTCCCAGTAGCTATCTCACAGTATATGCTGCATTTATTATGACCATGGCCAAAAAAAGAGGCTATGATGTTGATAATGCTGTCTATAATGATACCATTAAGGTGATAAAACAGTTTATAAAAAAAGGTAACATATTTAGCCATGAGGGAAGGAACTCATCCTGGTATACCTATACTACACTTGCTTTTGCTCATTATGTTGCAGCATTACAAGGCTTTATCAGTGAAAATGAATTAAAGCTTGTATACAGTACAATAACCAAAAAATATGATGATTGCATTGCCGCATATGCTTATCTACTGAAAGCCCTTGCATTATATCCTGATTCAACATTAAAGAAAACACTGGTAAAAGAAATTGCTGAAAAATTCTTTTCCCGCATGCGGACTGAGTCGGGATATGTGTATTTTACTGATACATCGCAATGGGGATATTTTTATTATGATACGGTCCTGTCAACTGCTCTCATTTTACAGGCTCTACTGGAAGCCAGTATCCCCTTTAATAATGATTACAAGGTTGTGCAGTATTTGCTGAAACAGCGCAAAGGGTATGCATGGCTCAATACCCATCAGAATGCAGTAGTATGGTGGGCTCTCAATAGCTATCTTGTACGCTATGAAAAAGATAAACCTGATTATTCACTTCAGGTGCTTGTTGATACAAAGGAATTGCTGAATGCAATTGTTAATTACAGCAATGTGCATTTTGCAAAACAATATATCGTGACATCAGAAGATATTGGTGTAAAAAAAATAAGTTTTATCAAAAACGGACAGGGTACCTGTTACTTTACCATGCAATACAGATATATTCCTGTATACGAAGCAATGACGTCAAAAAATATGGGGTTTGATGTAAGCAAACTATTTAAAGATGTAAAAACAAAGGAAACTGTCAAAACATTCAAGAAAGGCTCAGAGTATATTGTTGAAATAACGGTATATACTCCTAAGGATCGTGGGATTACTGTGCTTGAAGACCAGTTGCCGTCAGGATTTGAACCTGTCAATGTTACATTTGCTACTGAAGAAAAGGTGGCAGTAGACAAAAAGAGTGATTACACAAACTGGGGTACGTTCAATCACTATGAGCAGTACAGTGACAGGATTATCTATTATGCTGATTTTATACAGCATGGAACACATAAAGTTATATTCAAGGTGAGAGCAACAAACTCTGGCACATTCAAACTCCCTGCCTGTAAGGTTGAAGAGATGTACAACCCTGAAGTGTTTGGTATCCTGTACTTCAGCAATACTGTTACTGTAGAGTAGCTATGAAGCGCTATAATTGGAAACATATTGACTGTACCAGCGCCAACGTTTTAAAAGCAAGTCTGGTTGTTTTTGTAGTGGCGATAGTTACCTATATAATATTTCCATACAAGGATGGATACCTTACCGCAAACAATAAATCTCCGATTACTATTTACGATAGACATGGCCTGGTTTTGATGGAAATTACTGATGGGAAGAAAGGACTATCTCAGTCTGTTAAAATACAGGAGGTCCCATCTGAATTTATAGATCTGCTGTTATTTTCTGAAGACAGAAATTTTTATGATCATTGGGGTATATCTTTAAAAGGGATTGCACGGGCGCTGTATCAAAATCTACAGGTTATGCACATAGTATCTGGTGGGTCAACCATTACCCAGCAGCTTGTTAAATCAAAAAAAGAGATTGTGCGCAACACTGCAGTAAGCAAGTTGGCAGAAATTATTGAAGCTATACGGTTAGAATGCCATTTTAGTAAGAAAGAAATATTACAGACATATATTAATGAAGTTTACATGGGAAATAACATATATGGTTTTGAAAAAGCTGCACAGGTTTATTTTGACAAGCATTTATACCAGTGCGACCTTTTAGAACAGGCATTTTTAATTTCTCTGGTTAAAGCTCCAGAATGGTATAATCCATATAAAAACCCTGAGACAATTGTCAAACGGGCACGAATGCTACTTGATAAAGCATCACGCAATGTTATTAAACTTACTCCCCTACAGCAGGAAGCTTACAGGAATAAAAAGATTTACTTGCAGTATGATGAAAACACTATATGTGCACCTCTTTTCTGTTTATATGCATTATCAAAGGCTCGGGAATTATTCCCTGGTAAAGATATTACAAAAATATATACAACACTGGATGCAGCGCTATATAAAGACTTACTGGCTGTGGTACGCAACTCATTGAGCACATTGAAAGATAAAAATGCACTCCATGCTGCAATCGTCATGATTGACAATAAAACCATGGAAATCATGGCCATGATTGGCAGTGTGGATTTCTTTGATTATGGAAAGGGTCAGGTTGATGCAACACTGGTTAAAAAACAGGTGGCTTCAACCATGAAGCCATTTGCTTATGCATTGGCGCTGGATAAAGGGATATTCCATACATCAAGCATCTTGCCTGATGTATATACACAGTTTTATTCAAAGGTTGGTAATTATATCCCAAAAAATTTTAGCCAGAGTTATCATGGTCCAATTCGATTGGCTAAAGCTTTAGGATGTTCGTATAATATACCAGCAGTATATGTAATAAATACTGTAGGGATGGTACCTTTTTATAATTTTATTCGTTCAATAGGTTTTGATTCAATTAACCGATCACCATCATTTTATGGTTTGGGGATAGTTTTAGGTAATGCTGAAGTTACATTGTTAGAACTGGCAAATGCCTATACAATATTCCCACGAGAAGGTATATTTGAACATGCCAATTGTATACGTAAAATTGTTGACAGAGGAGGGAAAGAGTATGTGGTAACATCTGATAAAGGAATCAGAGTGTTACAACCATCAACATGTTACCTTATCAATCATATACTTTCAGAATATAAATACAAGGTTGAAGCGTTTGGATTGCATTCAGCAATTCATTTTCCCTTTCCTTTTGCAGCAAAAACAGGTACATCAAAGGATTTTAAAGACAATTTTGTAGCTGGGTATAATAAAAACATCACCTGTGCTGTATGGGTTGGTAATTTGTATAATGAAACGCTGGATAATTTGCCTGCTGTATCTGGTGCTGGTATTGTACTAAAAAATATCCTTCTTCATTTGTGGAATAGTGGCTTCCCCTTTGCAAAATTTACATTTCCCACAAAAGAAGTTCATGAAGTCAGGATATGTATGCTTTCGGGGTTGCCGGCAACCCCTTTTTGCCCTCAAACAGAATATGAGTTATATGCACATGCTGTACCCAAAGGTGTATGTACATGGCATTCCAGCGGTAAAACAACAGTCCCGGCAGAATATGTTCGGTGGGCTGCAGAAAAACATTATAGTGTTTTAAAAGATTCTGCTGTAAGGATTATTTTTCCAAAAAATGGGGCAACGTTCAAAATTGACAAAACTGTGCGAAAATCCCTGCAGGCAATCCCATTACAGGCGGCAGGTACTAAAAAAGAAATACAGTGGTTTGTTGATGGTCATTTTATTGGTAAGGGTAATGAAATAGTATGGCAGTTACAACAGGGAAATCATAGAATATGTGCCAGATCAGATAAAGTTGCAGAGTATGTTAATATAGTAGTATTAGAATAAAAAAATTATAAAATTAATTGTCATTATTCAAATTGTCTACTATGGTGTAAAAAAAATTTAAAAACATAATGGAGTGATACTATGATGCACAAGTTGTTTTATCCTGATTCAGTTGCTATTGTTGGATTATCTTCACGACAAAACAATATACCACGTCTTACACTTGAAAATATGCTGCGCTGGGGATATCGGGGACGCATTTTTGGCGTAAATCCAAAGAGTGAAGATGAACAGGTAGATGGCATACGTATGTATAAATCTATAGAAGCGTTGCCAGAAGTTCCCGATTTAGTTTATGCACTGGTACCGGCAAAGTTTGTTCCTGGAATTGTTGAAGAATGCGGTCAAAAGGGGGTTAAATGGATGGCAATCCCCAGCGGTGGTTTTTCGGAATACAGTGAAGAAGGGAAAAAATTAGCTCTCCAAACTGTTGCTACAGCAAAGAAATACGGCATACATTTTGTTGGGCCTAATGGATTAACAGTAGCCAATGTAGAAAATGGTTTGTGCTTGCCATTTGTTCCTTTACTTCGCCCTGAGTTTGGTGGAATGTCAATAATTTCGCAAAGTGGTGGTGTTGCCATCATGATGTGGAATATTATTATGGATGAAAATATTGGTATAGCAAAGTTTGCAAGTATTGGTAACAAGCTAGATTTAGATGAGGTTGATTTTTTAGAATATTTAGGCAATGACCCTGCAACGTCAATTATCTGTATGTATTTAGAAAGTGTGCCACGGGGAGCTGACTTAATAAAAGTTGCTGAAAAGATCAATAAACCTATTGTTGTATATAAATCCAATACCACACAGGCAGGGAAAAAGGCTGCCATGAGTCATACGGCTGCCATGAGCAATGATGAAGAAATACTCAATGCAGCATTTGAAAAGGCTGGAATTATCCGAATATACAATTATCATGACTTCTTTGCTGTAGCAAAAGCATTCAAACTTCCACCTATGCGAGGCAAGCGCATAATGGTCATGAGTCCTGCCGGCGGTTTTGCTGTTATGACTGCCGACCTGTGTGAACAGGCAGGTTTTGAATTTGCAGATCCTGGTGAAGAATTTTATCAAAGCCTTCAAAAATTTTCAAATGCAGGTGTAATCCACTTTTCAAATCCACTGGATTTAGGTGACATCTATGATCCGGCATTTACTGCCCATGTTGTGTATTCAGTAATGCACAATCAAAATGTGGATGGCGCGGTGTATGTAAGCCAGCGTCCACAGATGCCTGATAGAGAAAGTGTTTTTTCACGAATGTTTTTAGCTGACCTTTCAAAGGAAACCTGGGGTGCCATTGTATCATCAGCTAAACCTCTGGGTATTTGTTTACTTGGTTTATCTCGCGTGATGGCACAGATAAAGCGTACAGTAAATTTCCCTATATTTAATTCGCCTGAAGAAATGGTGCGCGCACTTGCATATCAGATGAAATTTTATACGCGACAACTCAACCAAAAGCAGGATGAATCATGCACTGTGTCGTTTGACGGTGCAATGCAGTGGATTAAACGCAATACCGGTGAAATTGGTGAAGATGCAATGGAACTGCTTACAACAATTGATGTACCGGTACCGCCAGCTGGTATTGCCACAACGGAAAAAGAAGCAGTGGCGATAGCAACTCGTATTGGCTATCCGGTGGTATGTAAACTTGTATCAAAAGAGATATTGCACAAATCGGATGTTGGCGGTGTGATTGTTAATGTAACCAGTGATGATGCGGTGAAGCAGGCTTTTGCAACGATTCATGCAAATGTACTATCACACAAACCTGACGCAACAATTGAAGGAGTACGGATTTCAAAAATGGCTGCAAATGGTGTAGATATGTTTGTTGGCAGTAAATATGATGATTCGTTTGGCCAGGTGATACTGTATGGCTTTGGCGGAATCTATGTTGAAGTATTTAAGGATGTTGCCTGCTCGTTGTGTCCAGCACCAAAAGATGAAATAAAGGAAAAGATTTCAAAGCTTAAATCGTATGCATTATTAAAAGGTGCTCGTGGCCAGGAACCAAAGGACATTGATGCGTATGTGGATATAATCTGGAAACTTTCACATCTTCTGGCAAGGGCGCCACAAATAAAAGAAATGGACTTAAATCCAGTACGTGTATTTGATAATGGCTGTCAGGTGCTTGATATCAGGATAAAGATTGTGCAATAATTGAAATAACCATTGTTTGGTGCTACGCTTTACGTATGATTTATTTAGATAATGCTGCTACCAGTTACCCTAAACCTCAGTCTGTAATAAAAGCTGTAGCTGACTGTTTGCAGGATTATTGTGCAAATCCCGGGCGTTCAGGGCACAAACTTGCAATAGAGGCTGCACGAAAGGTGTTTGAAGCGCGGGAGACAGTTGCGCAGTTTTTTAATGTTACAGATTCCCGTAACGTTATTTTCACTTCAAATGCAACCATGGCCATAAATTGTGCGTGTGCTGCAATTCTGGAAGATAGTGACCATGTAGTAGTTTCATCTATGGAACATAATGCGGTGATGCGACCATTGCGGTATCTGGAAAAAGAAGGAAAAATATCATTATCTTTTATTGAATCTGGTAGCAATGGAAAAATTACAGGTGATGTTACACAATTATTACAACCCAACACCAGGCTTGTAGTCATAAATCATGCATCCAATGTCAATGGAGTAGTACAGGATATTGCTTCCATCACAGCAAAAATTAAAGCATATAATCATTCTATTACGGTGCTTATTGATGCATCGCAGAGTGCCGGAGTACTGCCAATTGATATACAGAAGATTGGATGTGATTTTTTAGCGTTCACGGGGCACAAAGCTTTGTATGGGCCACAGGGCATTGGCGGCTTAATTATTAATACAGATAGGCCATTAAAACCTTTTATTATGGGAGGCACAGGAAGCAAATCCGAAAGCCAGTATCAGCCTGAATTTTTGCCTGATAAATATGAAAGTGGTACAGTAAACCTTCCCGGTATTGTGGGATTGAAGGCAGGAATAGAATATGTTTGGCCACAAATGGAAAAGATACGTACTGAAGAAATGAAACATATCAAAAGAGTAATAGAGTGTTTGTCTGGAATTAAAGGTATAACTGTATATTGGAGTAATTCTTTTGAACATCAAATTGGCGTTGTATCTTTTTCCCATGAATCAATTTCGTGCAGTGAAATAGGCCAGCGTCTTAATGATGAATATTCCATTTGTGTTCGTATTGGATTGCACTGTGCACCTCTTGCGCATGAAACTATAGGCAGTTATCCAGATGGCACCGTAAGGTTATCTGTTGGTGCATTTACAGAGGATAGCGATATCGATACATTTTGCAGGGCTATCGAACAAATAACAAAGGTATAAAAAATGAACTATTACCTGTTATTATTACCATCTGTACATGATGTGATGAAAGCTGAAAAGATTTTACTTAATGCAGGTGTTAATTTGAATGTAATAGCCACCCCACGAGAAATATCGCATAACTGTGGGGTGGTAATACGCTTTGAATCCAGTAATTTACATAAGCTGTTAGCCCTTCTTGAGGAACTACCTGTGGAAAAAAAGGTATTTAAAAAAGTTGATGATAATGTGTACGTTGAAGTTATTCAAGAGTAGATTCTAACTTTTTGATGCTCTCATCAAGTATTTTGTATTCCTTGGAATTTTTTGGAAATGTACTCTGGTACTTTTTAAAGTACTTTATCTGTTCCAATTTCCAGCGCTTCATGTCAAAATTATTCTGGATCATATTAATTCCTCCGTTTAATAAACTGTCGTACTATAATTTTCGTAAAAAATGTAAAATAATTTCATTATTTTATTGTTTGAACTATTGTTATTTGCAAATTTAATGATCATTTAATATGTAACAATATATTAGAATATAATACATGTTATCGCCGGTAAGTTAGTATATATTACAATCAAGGAATTTGTTAGGTGAAGTAAATTTTTATGGAAGGTGCAGTTAGTCAATAGTATCTGCATTAGCTTGTAGATAGAAAGAGGTAAGAAAAAAAGTATGATATTTTATGTTCTCTTAAGATAACGGGTGATGGTAAGGTAATTGTAAAAAAGACGTGATGGAATGATAAATAAAAATTTGTTGATAATGGTTATATGTAATGACGATAGTATAATGATAAGCTATAATAAAATTATTTAAGATTATTTTAAATTGGTACTTAGCAGGAAGCTATGGTTAACAGAGATAGTATTGATATAAAAGATTTACCAGTTTTTCCCCAGGTTGCAATTAAGATTTTACAGATACAGGAAGATAATATTGACATCAGCTTCAAGGAACTGGAAAGCATCATTTTACTTGATCCAGCATTAACGGCCAAAATACTGAAAGTGGCCAATTCAGCACTCTATGCGCGTCAGCGAGAGATCACCAATTTGCAGCAGGCCTTGACGTTACTTGGTTTCAAAATGGTAAAAAGCCTTGTGTTACTGGTTTCAGCTTCAAATGTTTACAGTAAAAACGTAAAATCGCAGCAACAGACAACCGCTGCAACTGTTACCAAAACATCAACAGCAATGATCTGGCGGCATTCGGTTGTTACCGCATTCATTTCAAAATATGTGGCTACCCGCATTAAAAATGATGAAAAAAAAGAGGATGTATTTGTTGCTGGCCTTCTTCATGATATTGGCAGGCTTATCATGATGATACACTTCAGGGATAAATATGAGCAATACATTGCATATCTTAATCAGATGCAGTATAAGGATATACGCGAAGTAGAAGAAAAAATTTTCGAAATAAACCACCAGGATGTAGGGAAGATAGTTCTGGAGAAATGGAATTTCCCCAATGAACTGATTGATGCTGTGGCACAGCATCATGTAATACAGGTTGACTCAAAATATAAGACCACTGTCCAGATAGTAGGGCTGGCAAATCTGTTTGCAAAAATTATTGAAAATGAAAATCTTTCAGAAAATGACAGGGAATTGCTTACTGCCTTCAGCAAGGCATTAGGTATCACCCAGGAAGATTATAACTATCTCACAGAAGAGATTGTCAATACACTGAAAAATGATGAATTATATAAAATGAGCACTTCACTGATTGGATAAACATTTTTTATATCCTGCTAAAAATAATAAAATCAATTATAGGTGCTTTTTTATACAGATGATAGCCACAGTACAGTGTTGTTGCTACAGATGCCAGCATGTAGCTGGTGCCTGGAAGTAACGGGAAGTATAGTATTGAAAATAACGTAGCTGCAATATTTAAAATAAGATACAGACATGCAGCCATTGCAGCTTCAAATTGCAATTCCATATACAAAAGATAAATCATAAGATTAAGCGTCAACATATGAAAGAATACAGCTATAAGTAAAATTCTCATGATATGAATATTAATTGTATGTGAATACCCCAAAAAATCCAGTATCTCGGGTAGCTTGATTAAAATACCAACAGTCCATATCGACTGGAAAAATATAATACCCTTAATGCCATTTTTGAGTGATAGTAGCATCTTTTGTTTTTTTAGCTGTATATAGCGGAATGGGTCTTCCAGTATTTGTGATATAAATTCAAAGAATTTTTTATGAAAATCTGTTTCAGCAATAATTAAAAAATACACCAGTCCGGGTATCATAGTCAGGTATGCCAAAAACACCGGTATATCATAAGTGATGTAATAGTAATACAGTGTACCGGGAATATGCTGGCCCTTCAAAAACCAGTAAAGCATTTTATCCGACCATATGGCCATATTAAAGAAGCATCCCATTAAAAAAATCCGTTTATGTTCTTTAAAAGAAGCAATAAATTCTTTATTTACTACAAATTTCTTAAGGGGATATGCAAATTGGGAGATAGTTATTAAAAGCAGGACTATGACAGCCTGCCCAATTGTGTAACCACACAATGCACCTGCAACACCATACAATTTTCCTAAATAAAGCACTCCATAAATACTGGCGATAGTTCCTGCTAAATAGCTGAAGAAAATTTTGTAATATGCTTTGAGCAGGGCAATATATACCAGCATGATCCACAGGATGTTAATAACAACAAAAAGTGAAACTAACGATAGTATATAAAGAGTTTGAAATTGAATGAATGAGAAATCATTAAAACACACAAATGCAAGAGCAGGCAGTATTGACAGTATGGTTATAATAATTATTGCGGTTAACAGGGCTGTGGGAATGGTTTCATAATTTTCAATATACAGTTGATCAGCAATATAGCGTGAGAATACATAATGAAAACCACCTGATAAAAATAGTGAAAAAGCATACACATACACTATCGAAACAGTAAATAGTGAAGGATTGTCAGCAATTGCCCCAAATGTATATGTTTGAATAATATATATAGTAAGTACTGATAATATCCATGGTCCTGCAACAATGATCATGCCCAGAAAGAAAGCCTGTACAATTGATGACAACGTTCCTTTGTGTAAAATTTTATATAATTCAAATCCTATCCCGGCCATACATCCTCATTGTGTATACATGCCAATATATTTTGCATAAAGATTGTCATATGTTGCAATAAGGTCTTTTTTATTATAAAACTGTATAACCTTATTCCTGTTTGCAGCTATCAGTTTATTACGGTAATCAGGATTATTGTATAGATAAATAACACCCTGGGCTAATTTTTCTGAATCTTTGGGGTCGGCTAAAAGAATATCATTGTAATCAAGCATTTCAGGAACATTGCCCACGCGGGTTGAGACCACAGGTATTCCTGCTGCATAAGCTTCTAAGATAACCAGTGGTTGCGCTTCCCGGATACTGGAAAGTACCACCACATCTAAAAATTTGTAATACTGGCGCACATCAGCTTTACCGGTGAATACTACTTTATCCTGAATCTGGAAGTTTTCAACAAGCTTAACGCAATCTTCATAATAACTTTCGTCTTCATCAGTTGGGCCAATAATGTAAAATTTAACATTAGGGATTGATTCTGCAACAATCTTTGCCATGATGATAAAATTTTTAACATCTTTTATGGGAACAACCCGTGCTATAATCCCAATACTGAATTCCTTGCAGGTTTCTGTTTTTAAATCTAAATATCGATCTATTTCAATGCCATTGGGTATAACAAGTGTTTTTTCCCGCTTTGCCCCCTGAGCAATCTGAATATTGCGATTAACCTCAAAAAGAGATATAACACAATCAGAGTATTCATACGTAATAGCGCTTAAATCATTAAAGATGTTAATCCACATATCTCGCTGGTAGCCTTTAACCCACGTTGCGCGTTTTATGTCTATCTCACGTTCTTTGTTGTATAAACCATGCTCAGTCAGGATTACAGGTTTATTGTATTTAATCTTTGCACTGGCAGCACATAGTCCTGCATATCCTGTTGATATGGTATGGTACAGGTCAGCCGGTGGCAGGTCCCAGGTCATAATCTTCATCATGTATTCATGTGATGATCGCCATGCCCAGTAATAGTCAGAAAAGGGATATAAGGGATTTCGTATTGCATTATACTGAGTTACAATGTTAAAACTTGTAATATGTCGCTGCAGAGAAGATGGATCGTATCGGTGCTTATTAATAAGCTTAAAAATTTCACTGAATCGAGAAAAATCTTTTTTTTGCATCATATCATTGTGAAAGGATTCAATATTGCTGAAAAACGATGACTGTATTGACTTTTTGGGTTTTTCAACTGGGGCTGTCAGTAGCCTGTTAACAAGTCCAATCACGTTGGGTGGAAATAAATATTTTGGTTCGTCCTCTTCTGCTGATATTGCAAATATGATAAAGTTATAGTTGGTAAGCCCTGTAATTATATCCTGTATCCAGGCTGATACCCCTCCTGTTATGTATGGATATGACCCTTCTGCGATAATACATATTGTTTTTTTTGATGGATCAGGTTTATTGATTGCTACAAAATCCATTGATAGATTAACACCTCGGCATATTCTATATCGCTTACATCGTACTGAGAAATAATCGAAGCAATTGTTTTAATCCTGTCATAATGTTTTAAATTATAATGGCATTGAACCATTTTGAGCAGGCAATATACAGGTTTGTATTGTATAGAATAACAATAAGCATAGAGCGATAGTGCATATTCATAATTCTCATCCAGTAAATAACTTTCAGCCAGAGCTATTTTTATCCTTTTGTTTTTTGGTCGTAATGTATACGCTTTTACAAGATTTTCAATTGCCTGCTTGATATAAAACTTCTGAATTAGCTTCTGGCTTTCTAAAAGTGTAGCAAATTGTGTATAAAGACAACCAAGAAGATAATGGTAAATAAAGATATTATGGGTAGCTTTTTCCAGCTTTTTCTTTATTTTCTCAATTTTTGTTAAAAATGAATTTTCAATTGTGTTTAATCCTTCAGCAGCATACAGGGCTATTTCTGGATTGGGATCTTTAATCATGGTTCGTAATATTTTTACTGAGTGAGAGTTAGGGCGCATGGCTAATTTCTGTTGCGAAAATAACCGTGTAATTTCGTCCAGGTCCTGGGCTTCATCAATTAATGGTCGTAATGAAGTGGCTGCCATAAGGTAATGTTCTATACCCAGTAAGCCTTCAGAAAAAGCCTTACGCAATTTATGCTGAGTTTTAACAATATAAGGATTTTCAACAACATCATGCCTGAAAAAATCAAAAGGGTTTTCAAATGAAAATAGTTTAATACTATCTTGATCATCTTTAGATGGAGTATAGTCAAAAATAAAATCTTCTTGAGGAAGAATGGTGCTCATGCTCTCACCTATATTTTCTGCATTAACAGTAGATTTTCGGCCAGTAGTATAAGGTCTTCTTCAGATTGATGGTTGGATCGCAACGTACTGTATCCAATAACTATTTCAGGATTAACTATCTGGCCTTTTACATAATATGTTTTTTTGCTGTTTTGTTCAATTAGCGATAAACTGAACATTGCTGCACCATCAAAATCCATGTTGGGTAAAATGGCTGCAAACTGGAATGTTTCCTTATATTGAAATAATAATACTTTTCCCTTTGCCAGTTGTTGAACTAACTGAGCTATCTCTTTTAATACAAGGAGTGCATCCTTCATTGAAAACTTTTCAACTATTTCAGCGCTATTAGTACATTCAACTATCAGTAATGACAAATTCAATTTATTATGCTGAGCGTTAGCAAATTCTTCCTTTAATACCTCATAAAATTCACTGATTGAATTAAAACCGGTTACGGGGTCAACCTCTTTATGTACCAGTGAGCTATACCTGATAGCATTACGGATAATTGGAGCTGCCAGGTCAGCAATCATGAGCAGTAACTGTTCAGTATAGAGATTATATTTTATAAAAGGTATTTTTTCAATATTGAGCGCCCCCCATACCTGGTTATCAATAGTAATGGGAACAGTAATAATGGAATTGCCATTATCAAGTGCCTTCAAGTTTTGATATTTCTGGAGCATTTTAATGGAAAACATGGTATTGTTTCGTACCGACCAGCCAATAAGGTTTTCCGTATCAAGGTTTGAAGGGGTACTATCAATGATGTCCTGTGTCCACCCATTATGTGCAAGCAGATGAATAGAGTTATTATCACGGTCATATTGCCATAATGAGCATTGCTGAGAACCGGTAAATTGAACAACGGCATTCAAGATATTAGGGTAAATATTTTCTAAATGTAATGTATTTAAGGCTATGATGGTTGAATACAATGAGATAAGTGAATTCTGCTGGCCTAAAATACGGTCCTGATATTCCTGATTAACCATTGAAACGGCTTCAAGTTCTCTTTTAAGCTTGGCAGCCTGCTCATCAAGTTCTTTGATGATATTTTTCTGGTTTTGAATAATGCGGCCTAAATTGTCACGTATTTCGCCAAGAATAATAATAGCAATAAGCGATAGAAATAATAATGACGATAGATGCTGGTAACTAACCGGTGTGGTGATAGTTGTATACAGTATGTCTGTTGAATAATACAGATCACTGATTATAATATATGATGCTATGATTATCGTTACTGTAAGGAATGTAATAAGACCTGATTTTTTGCCATAAAACGAAGTAAAGAAGATTATAATAAATAGATATGGATTGTAGTGTATAGAAAGAAAACCAATATCGTCAGGATATTTGAGAATATTGATGATGAATACTGCTGTTACAAGAACAATGATTTCAAGTGGAAATATTTTTTTAAATATTTTTACTATGATATCCATAAGAAACAGTATATTTGTGTTAAGTTATAATAAAGTGTATTGTTCAATACTAATAACAAAATTTAGTAAATGTCAAGGAAATTAGAAAGTATAAATTTTGTAAAGTAATAAAAAAGGCCGTTCGTAACGAACAGCCTTTTTTATTTACATGGTATTATATGTTACCACTTTTCAACTAATTCAAACAGTGCAGCAGCGCCCATACCGCCACCAATACACATTGACTCAACACCATATTTCACGCCTTTCTTAACCATCATGTTAACAAGCTGTGCAGCCAGTTTTGCGCCGGTGCATCCAAGTGGGTGTCCTAATGCAATTGCGCCACCGTTAACGTTGATGCGGCGAGTTTTGCTGTCAACCGTCCATTCTTTGGGATCAGCAATGCCTAACTGCTGTGCACAGTAAATTGCCTGTGAAGCAAAAGCTTCGTTGATCTCAAACAGGCCAATATCTTTCATATCTTTGCCTGTCATTTTTAGAAGTTTTGGAATTGCATAAGCAGGTCCAACACCCATTTCATCAGGTTCAACACCAGCAACTGTGTAAGCAACTATTTTTACCAGTGGTTTAACGCCGTATTTTCTGCAAGCTTCTTCGCTCATAATAAGAGCAGCAGCAGCACCATCAGTTGTCTGTGATGAGTTACCAGCAGTAACTGAACCAAATGCTGCAAATGCTGGTTTTAGCTTTGCAAGTCCTTCTAAGGTTGTATCAGGTCTTACTCCGTCATCAAAGTCCTGGATAAATTCTTCTTTTTTGAGTGTTCCATCTGGCTGTGGTACATACTTCACTGCCTTTGTTGGAACTATCTCATCAAACATCTTGTTTTTCTGTGCTTCAGCAGCTTTCATCTGTGAATGATAGCCAAACTCATCCTGCTGCTGACGGGTAATTTTATACCGGTTTGCTACATTCTCAGCAGTAATCCCCATTGAGATATATACATCAGGTTTCTGCTTTGCCCAGTATGGGTGTGGACGTGGCATGTTCCCGCCCATTGGAACTATTGACATGGATTCCAATCCGCCTCCGATTGCAACATCTGCCCATCCAGCCTGAATTCGCATTGCCTGAATAGCTATTGCTTCCAATCCTGAAGAACAGAATCTATTAACTGTAGCACCACAGGTATCTATTGGGAATCCTGCCATCAATGCAGCAATTCGACCAACGTTTAAACCCTGCTCAGCTTCCGGGAATGCACAACCTACCATAACGTCTTCTACTACCTTCTTGTCAACTTTTGCTCTTTCCATTAAGCCCTGAAGAGCGGTTACTAGCAGGTCTTCAGGTCGGGTCTGAGCAAAAGCACCTTTGCCTCTACGGCACCCAGGTGTTCTGACAGCCTGTACAATATATGCATCTCTCATAATAATTTTCCTCCTGTTTGCGAAAGATTATATGACTAAATAAATAATGGTTTACCAGTTTGTAAGATATGCGCTGCCATCTTCTGGGTATTTTCAGTCTGCCACAGTTCAACAAAGGCTTCACGCTCCTGTTTCATCCACTGTTCTTCGGTAATTTCAGTACCGCTTGGAACATCGCCACCTGACATGACAAACGCAATCTTCTTGGCAATGAATTCCATATGAGGTGTAATGTACATACCTATCCTCATGTTGAGCATTTCAGCTTCTACCATACCCATAGCTTCACGGCCAATTACTACAAACTTTTCTTTTTTAGGTGGAGCATATCCTTCATCTATCATTCTGAGCACTTCTTTTTTAGCTTCACCAATCAACAGGTCTCTATTGAATACTACGCGATCTTTTGCAGTCAGGAAGCCTTTTTTCTGGGCTTCAAAAGCTGACATGGTTACCTGAGCCTGTGCAACTGCCATGAAGCATGGCAGGAACAATCCTGCAAGGTCAGTTATCTTAGCAGCTTTTGGTACTGACTTGATATATTTCTTCCACAGGTTGAGCATACCTAAACCGCCAGGAAGTAATCCAGCACCTATTTCAACAAGACCCATGTACAGTTCAGAATGTGCTACAATACGGTCTGCATTCAAACATACTTCGCAACCACCACCCAATGTCATGCCATAAGGAGCTGCAACAACAGGTATTGGAGCATATTTTGCTTTCATCAACCCGGCATGTACATTAGCAATAAACTTGTCAATTTCAGACCATTTCTTTTCTTTTGCAAGGCTACCCATATATGCTAAGTCGCCACCAGCTGAAAATGCACCTGGCATGCCACCAGCCTGGTTGCCTATAACAATACCGGCACCATTTTTCAATACGAAGTCGGTAGCGTCGGCTATAAAGTCAACTATCTGCCCATTGATTGCGTTCATCTTGGTGTGGAATTCAATGCAGAATACATCATCACCCAGGTCAATAAGTGATACTGATTCGTTCTTCTTGATTTCTTTTCCAGCACCTTTGAGGTTGAACAGAGAAATAGCTGCAGCGCTCTTCTTGATTTCTTTGTAGCCGCCATTTACCAAGTCATAGTAGAATTCTTTGCCATTTTCAACTTTGTAGAATGAAGTTGCGCCTGATGCCAGCATCTTCTTAACGTTTTCAGGAACCTTCATTCCTTCTTTTTCCATTCTTTCAACAGACTCTTTCACGCCAATAGCGTCCCATGCCTGGAATGGACCTAATTCTAAGTTGTAACCCCATGTCATTGCATTGTCGATTTCAACTATTGAATCTGCTATTTCAGGAATGCGGTTGGCTGCATAGATTGCTCCTAATGCAGAAAGCTTCCATGCAAATTTTGCTGCTTTGTCATTGCCCCATACTATAGCTTTAATCTTCTCTGCGGCTGTTGGAAGCTTCTTTGCAGCTGATACAGATTCAAACTCTGGTTTTGCAGCTTCGCGATATTCTAATTTAGCAGGGTCAAGTACTAATGAAAGTTTCTTGCCATCAGCAGTTTTTTCCTTCTTGTAAAAACCCTGTTTGGTCTTGTCGCCAAGCCATTTGTTTTCAATCATCTTGTTGAACCATGCAGGAACCTTGTAAACATCACGGCGCTCGTCATTTTTGAGCAGTTCATAAGAGTTTTCTGCAAGGTGATGAATTGTGTCAAGACCAACCATATCAGACAGTTTAAATACAGCAGTTTTTGGACGGCCCATTGCCGGTCCCATAATAGCATCAACTTCGTCAATGGTGATGCCTTCAGATTCTAACAGCTGCATAACTGTCATGATTTCGTGTACACCTATACGGTTACCAATAAAGTTTGGAGTATCCTTTGCCCAAACAATACCTTTACCTAATCGTTTTTCACCAAATTCTGCAATAAAATCAAGAACTTCCTTCTTGGTCTTTTCGCCAGGGATGAGCTCTAAAAGATGCATGTAGCGAACAGGGTTAAAGAAGTGAGTACCCATGAAATGTTCTTTGAATGCATCGCTGCAATTCTTTGACATTTCTTTTAAGGGTAATCCTGAAGTGTTTGATGTTACAACAGCGGTTGGTTTGCGAATCTTGTCAATCTTCTGGAATAATTCCTGTTTGATCTTAAGATTTTCAACAACAACTTCCACGATTAAATCACAGTCTTTTAACTTGTCAAAATCATCTTCAAGATTACAGAGACTGATTCGCGATGCATTGCTCTTATCCATAATAAGAGCTGGTTTAGCTTTCATCATGTTGTCAAAACCAGCCTGAACAATGCGGTACCGTGCTTTGGGATCCTTCTTCTCTTCATCTGTTAAATTGAATGGAACGATGTCGAAGAGGAGAGTTTCCACACCTGCGTCAGCCAATAGAGCCGCGATACCACCACCCATGATACCGGAGCCTATGACGGCTGCCTTTTCGATTCTTCTAACCATAAGAACCTCCTACTGAGATGTAATAATTAAATAAAAATTTGCATACTCCTGCATAAATACACAACTTAATACAATGATGAAATATCAGATTAAATTGTCAATATTTATTATTAAAAATCAGGGATTAATTTAATATTTTCAGTATATAAAATTTAATTTATTTTTATTAAAATGAACATAAATTGTAATATGTTAATACTGCATTTACCACCAGTTGTTCAGGTTATCTTGTTTTAATATTTTTATATAACGATAGCTTATGTTTTTTAAATGTTTTTTATTGCCATTTTAATGGTTATTTGAAAATCTTATTATTAGTGATGGACTAATTGAGAATACGATAGTTATTCTATTATGCATTTTGATGTAAAAATCTATATGAAAGGGGGGATACATGTCTGAGGCACATATCACACTTGAATTTAAGGATAAAATTGCGATAGTTACCCTCAATCGGCCCGCGCGTTTGAATGCTTTTAATGATGAGATGTTCGACAAACTGGAACGTATTACTGCAGAATTGCTTAATGCATTGCCCCGTTCAGTCATTATCACTGGAAGCGGCGAGCGCTCTTTCAGTGCTGGCTTTGATGTGCAGCCCGACAACCCCATGGTGAAACGCATAGTTGATGCAGTCAGCACAAAGGATAAATCGCCTGCCAAGCAGGCGATTGCGCACATACGGCGCGTGGTTGACGCGTTTGTATCTATGCCAGTTCCCATAATCGCGGCGATAAATGGCGATGCTTATGGAGGGGGTGCGGAGCTTGCAGTTCGCTGCGATCTCCGTGTAATGTCACGAGATGCAGTGTTCTGTTTTTCGGAAGCGAAACTAGGCCTCATGACCGACTGGGGAGGTGGGGCGACGCTTGTGCAATTGGTGGGAGCATCAAAAGCGGCTGATTTGCTCCTCACCGCGCGGAAAGTTTTCGCCGATGAAGCGCTTGGAATCGGCCTTGTAAATCGGGTGGTCGATAAAGATGCCGTAATGCCTGAAGCGATTGCCATTGCCGGACAGATTGCGGAAAACGGACCGAACGCTGTGCGCCACATGCTTGCGCTGGTGAGAAACAGCAGAAACATTTCCCTGGATGCCTCGCTCCAGGAGGAAGCGGAGCGCGCGGTTTCGCTTATTGTGTCAGGGGAGTGCTTTCACGGCGTTTCTGCATTTCTGGAAAGAAGAAAACCTGAGTTTCCCGATGTGTGATGTGGTGTGGGTGAACACGAAGAAAAAGTCAAACTCTTTAGAGGCAAAAAACAAAAATTTTCTGTTGACAATAAAAATGTGAATTTGTAGAGGTGAATGTGTATATTATGATACTATACACGGCGCCGTACCCAAGTGGCTAAGGGAGAGGTCTGCAAAACCTTTATGCAGCGGTTCGAATCCGCTCGGCGCCTATATGCCCAAGTGGTGGAACAGGTAGACACAAGGGACTTAAAATCCCTTGGACTTTCAAGTCCGTGCCGGTTCAAGTCCGGCCTTGGGCACATTGTTTATCTTACAGTAACTATCGCCCCATATCTTTTTTCCGTACCAGCACATATAAACAAAAAGGTACAATTACCATATCAAGTAGTACATGAAAAAAACTGAAAGGGTTTGTGTGCATATATATAAATCGTATTACACCCAGTATGCCTCCAATGAGTGGCAGTAATGTTGCAATCCATAAAACCCATTGTTTTTCAATGACAAGCAGTATGCCTATGACTAAATACGCCAGACCAAATAATGAAGCAGCAATAACATGCCCATGATGCTGGTAAACCACCAGCTGGGTTAGATGTGTACATCCTGAAAGTATTAATAGTATTCCTGCAGTAAGGGTAATTCGCTGATACAGTATCATGGTAAACCTCACTTATTGTATGAGATTATCTTTTTATAAATTGTATTTGCACAGTGATGAATTTTCAATCATTATTGTAAAATTATTCAATCAATGGTATTATACCCTGCAGTATATTTTTTAAGGATTTTTCAGGAAATGATACTATGCAAAGATGTAATTGTATGTATGAATAATGAAATAAAATGGAACGTTATGGTATTGTGTAGGGTCTAAAAATAAATATAAATATTTTTATATAACAATCAGAGGCCAGGATGAATAAACGCAGGTATGTAGTGATTAGTATAGTGGCACTTCTTGTTGTGATAAGTGGCGGTGTTATTTGCTCTCGTAATGAAAAAACCCTGAAGCCAAAAATTGGGCCAGTTGTAGAGGCTGTGTATGCATTGGGGATTGTAACACCGTATAAGGAGTTCAGCCTGCGTGTGGGGATGAGCACAAAAATTGAACGCCTCTTTGTATGGGAGGGTGATGCGGTAAGTGCAGGCAGCCCGCTGGTTCAGCTTGATGGCGGTATTATACTGCGGTCACCTTTTTCAGGAACTATCGCCAAATTAAACCGTAAAGAAAATGAGATAGTTACCGCACAGGAATCCATTATGACTATCGTTGACCCCAAAAAGATGTATGTTCGTCTTTCGCTTGATCAGGAATCCATCATCAATGTCAGGAAGAAACAAAAAGCTCAGGTGAGTTTTGAAAATTTGCGTGGTACGATAATGACCGGTTATGTAAGCCGTATTTACCCTTCGGATGGCGAATTTGTAGTAACTGTTGATGTGGATAGTTTCCCTGAAGGAGTGCTTCCCTATATGACCTGCGATGTGGCAATAGTAGTGAGGGAAAAGGACAGGGCGCTCTTTATACCTCAGAATGCAGTAATTAATAATATGGTTTATGTGATTAGAAACAGGAAAAAACTTATGGTAAAAGTAACGACGCGGAATTTTAAAGATGGCTGGCTTGAGGTGCTTGAAGGTGATGTAAAACCTGAAGACAGCATTGTTGTACGGTAAATAATACCATGTTTGAATTAGCCATTAAATATATTTTTTCCAGAAAGCTGCAATCATTACTCATGCTTATTGGTGTGGCGTTTGGGTGTGGCGGGTATATTGTATTTACATCAATACAGACTGGCTTTCAGAATTTTTTGAAAGAGCGACTTATAGAAAATAACGGGCACATAACAATAAGAAGCAGAGAGGATTACATAACAACCGATTCGCTTGCTGGTGTTTTTTTTCAAGGCAAGAACATTTACTGGATTACTGAACCTTCGGGAAAGCGTTCACATGATTATCTGCAGAGCGCATGGTACTGGCAAAAGCGCCTGGAAAAGCTACCCTACGTTGTGGCAAACACACGTCGAATAGAAGCAACAACAACCTGTAGCCGCGGATCGTTTTCTCGTTCAATTGCTTTACGGGGGATTGATCCTGTTAATGAACCAAAAGTAACAAATATTGCGGAGGATATAATAGAAGGGAAATTGCAGATGCTTTCCAGTGGCAACAACATGGTCATTGTGGGAGTGGAATTGCTGAAGTTTTTAGGTGCAAAAGTTAATGATACTATCAATATTATTAATCCTGATGGGCATGTGTATCCTGTAAAAATAGTTGGCATTTATTCTTCAGGTGACAGGCGAAATGATGAGTCGCTGGTGTTGGGTTCCATTACCACGGTACAGAATATTTTAGAAAGCCCTGGTAAAATCACAAAGATAGTGGTTAAAACTGTAGACGCAAACAAAGCAGCATTATTTGCTCAGGAACTATCACACTACAGTTATGACAGGGTTGAAAGCTGGGATCAGGTCAATGTCAATTTTTTAAGTATGACAAAGCAACAATCGTTAATACGGCAGATAACCATGTTTACCTTCATACTTGTAGTGTCATTTGGCATATACAATGTCCTCAACATGATGGTTCACCAGAAGCAGCGTGAGATAGCAATACTGAGGTCTATTGGTTATACCAGTGCCGATACGGTGATTTTATTTTTATTGCAGGGAGCTTTAATAAGTATCGCGGGTGGTATTATTGGGCTTGTGATTGGGTATGTAGCGTGCAGTTACATTGAAACAATTAAGCTTCCTGGAAGGCCGATGATGGTTGTCTGGGATATAGCAATATACATGTGGGGTTTTATGCTGGTGGTAACTTCTGCGCTGCTTGCAAGCTTTTTACCGGCAAAGAATGCTGGCAAACTATCGCCTATTGAAATTATCAGGAGAACGGAATAATGCTGGCAATAGAAGCTTCCAATGTGGTGAAGTCTTTTGGCGATTTTACTGCATTAAAGTCAATTAGCCTGAATATACGTAAAGGTGAATTTGTAGCCATAACGGGAAAATCAGGCTCAGGCAAATCTACGTTGTTTTATTCGCTCAGTGGCCTTGATGTCATTGACAGCGGGCATGTGCTGGTTCTTGGAAATAATATTCACAACCTGCCCCAGGAGGACCTTCATGATTTCAGAAACACAAAAATGGGTTTTGTGTTTCAGTTTCATTATTTAGTCTCAGAGCTGACAGGGCTTGAAAATATCCTTTTGCCTGCTAAAAAGAAAAACCTCCATAAAGAAAAACGTGAGTATGCTCTGTATCTATTAGATTATTTTGCGATAGCTCATTGTAAGGATAAATTGCCGTCACAGATGTCAGGTGGCGAGCGCCAGCGTGTTGCTGTTGCCCGATCACTTATCATGAACCCTGAAATAATCTTTGCTGATGAACCTACCGGTAATTTAGATTCCATCAACAGTGAAATAGTAATGAATATTTTCCGTGAGATAAATTTGAAGAATAAAACCACGGTGATTCTGATTACCCATGATGATGAGTATGCACATTTAGCCGACAAGGAAATTCGTTTAAAGGATGGAGAAATTGAATCAGACATATCTCATAAAAAGTAGGCAGGAATAGCAATGAGCCCTCTATCGCAGAGTGATGTGTTTGATACTATTTGCAGGAGGTAATCTATGCCAGACATATATTACGATCACGGGAAGATTCTGGGTAAGGATGTCTATCGCATAAGGCTAATACCATATTTTCTTATTACCATTAGTCTTATTTCATGTAATGCTGAAAAGGAATATAGCTATTATCTTGTAGTTGATTCCTATTATGCCAATTTTTACGGATACTACTATATTAATGGAAAATATGAAGATTCTTTTGATGGCAGGGAAGATTATACGGATGAATATGGAAATGCTCATTATTACTATGAGGAAGGACTTGATGTTGAAGGTGATGCAATTACTTCAATTAAAGTGTATGCATATAAAGAAAATGAAATGGCTTCGGTTACGATATCACTATGGAAAGATAGCGTTGAACTAACTTCAGAAACAAGTGGTTCATACGACGGATATAATGAGGATACTGGGAAATATTCCTTAACAGTTGGACCACTGTATTATGAATTTACTGAGGACGAGGATGAAGATGATGAAGAAAGTGAATAATGTTTTCAGGATAAACAAAATTGCTCTACAGAGGATGATTAGCGTTTTGTATAGCATTCTTGCCATACTATATTGTATTCCTTTATTGCCATATCCTATCATTGCACAGGAGAATGCTACTATCATTTCATACGAGCAATATATATCAGTAATTACTCAAAAGTTGCCACAGATTAAAAATAACGTTCTTCAGGTGGAAAAAGCCTACAATCAGGTGGAGAAAGCTAAAAGTGTGGATGACACAAACCTGATTGCAAAGGGGCAGTATGCACGGCAGAAGATGTACACAACTGGTAAAAGCCTTTATGAACCTGATTACAAACAATCGTATTACGGATATACGGGCATTGAGCAAACATTAGCTTCAACCGGAACACGTGTGTCCTTGGGACTTGAGTATAATGCTTCATCTATCACAGGTAATCTGACAATTCCTCCACAGGCTTATTCCGTTGATGAATACAGACCTTCTATAACGGCAACTATCACACAACCTCTTTTAAAAAATGCTTTTGGTATAATTGACCGGTATGTGAAAAATAGTGCAGCAATGAAATTAGAAATACAGAAACTTCAACAGTTACAGGATGATCAATCGGTATTGAATTACTATAAAAAGCTTTATTTCAACTGGGTTTTGTATAGACAGGCGCTTGATATATGGCAGGAAAGTATTACAAATGCAAGGTCACTGGTGGATTCAGTACAGCGCAAAGCCAGGGCCGGGCTTGCTGAAAATGATGATGTTCAGCGAGCGGTATCATCACTTTTGAACTACGAGGCACAGTATAAACAATATGAAATTGCCTATAAATCTCTTTGTGATGAATTATCGCTTTACTTTGATACGTCTATTACCCCGCACATTAATGATATGAATAGTATGTTTGATAATGTAGTTTCAGCAGAATATACCGAGGTGCCGTTTGAAAAAACGCGTTCATGGCTTATTGTAAAAAAGAACATGGATGTTATGCAGTATACAATAAACGTTGCTGATAACAGCACTCTTCCGCAAATGAACCTTATTTTATCGGCATCTCGAAAAAATTATAGTGACCAGCAGAGAGAAGCTTTAAGCAAATTACCCGATACAGACTATTCGGTTGGGGTTGAATTTAGTTATCCATTGGGTAACCATGATGCAGATGCGCAGCTTAAAGATTATGAGTTATCACTGAAAGAATTGGAACATAATCTTTTAATAACACAGAATAGTTATTATAAGTCTTTACGGACAATTATGCAATATTTGAACGGCTATAAAGAGCTTATTGCAACACATAATAAAAATTTACAGGCTCTGATTTCACAACGACAGACAGAACGAAAGAAGTATGAACAGGCACGGCTTGATCTACAGTATTTGATTAATACTGAAAACAGCATTGCAATGGAAAAGCTTACACTACTGCAACTGAAGGTAGGTTTGCTTGGTTATTATATTGACTATAAAGATTTAACTGAATAAAATAAGTAAAAAGGATTTCCCTTGCATTCTGTAATTAAAACTCTTTTAATTTAATTTTTATAGGAGTTCACATATGTATACAATAACACCCACGTATTTTTACAGCAACAATTATAAATTAGATGCAAGACTGTATCTTCCCGATACCGGTAAAAAAACTCCCGTTATCGTTATGGCACATGGCTTTGGTGCCCGTATGGATTGGGGTTTGCATCCATTTGCTGATATCTTTGCACAGATGGGATGTGCCGTGTTGATGTTTGATTATCGTGGTTTTGGCAACAGTGAAGGCAATATTCGCCGACTGGTATATCATGTTCATCATATTGAAGATTATCATATGGCTATTCAATATGCCAGGACAATTCCTGATATTGACAGCTCTAAAGTATTATTGTGGGGCACATCATTCAGCGGAGGGCATGTATTGACTGTAGCATCACAGGATAGCTCTATAGCAGGGGTTATAGCTCAGGTGCCCTTTGTTGATGGTATTGCCACGGCTTTTCATTTACCTGTTAAAAATATATTAAGCGGCCTGTGGTATGGCAGTCTGGATGTAGTGATGTCTTTAATAACGTCAAAACCAGTTACAATACCACTGGTATCCACCCCTGACACATTTGCTGCTATGAATACACCGGAATGTTATGATGGCTATATGAAACTGGTACCACCTGAAGCACGTGAGGAAAATTGGTGCCCTGCAAGAATCTGCTTAACACTTCCATTATATAGGCCACTATCTTTGGTGGATAAAATATCATGCCCGGTATGTATTATTGGGGCGCAGTATGATTCGCTCATTCCAATCAAGGCAGTAGAAAAAACAGCAAAACGAATTAAGCATGTAGAATTTCACACATTACCCTGTGGCCACTTTGATCCGTATGAAGGGGAAATGTTTGATAACAACATACAGATTCAGAAGCAATTTTTACAAAAAGTATTGTAACAGTATCAATACCTGCATTATGGATACGATTAAAAACACTAAACTGAGTAAAATACAGCAATAAAGTTTATATTTCATCCAGATTGCAGTAACTTCTTTAAACCAAATGACATTGTTGATATTTCCATGAATAATAATTATTGTGATTATAATTTACAGAATATATGTTAATTAGAATATTCTAAATAAAATTAAAAATTTGATAACATAGTAGCAATAAACACTTGACAATATATGTTGTTATACTATAACTATCTCCACTTTTTTTCATGATTTCATGTAATGTATACAATTATATATCATCTCGTTGCCTGAGGCGTTGAGATGATATACGTCGTTAATTATAACATTATTCTAAAGAATAATTAGTGAACTATTTTAGATAATTATTTAAGGAGGTTTGCATGTTGGGATTAGGTGATGTATGGGTATTTATGGCTTACCTGTTGTGTATTGCAAGTGCAATTCTTTGTGCAGTATATGGGTTTGTAAAATGGAATGATGATGAAGAACCGTATACTGATGAGGCTAAACGCTGGGTACAGGAAGAAGCCGAAATAGAAAAAACACTTTAAACTAACGAGGTGCGTCATGACTATATTCTGGGTATTTGTATATCTTGTTATTGTTGCATTTTTAGGGTATTTGGGATACCGCCATACAAAAGGTGCTTCAGACTATCTTGTTGCAGGGCGCAAGGTACATCCTTTCATCATGGCACTATCGTACGGTGCTACATTTATCAGTACATCAGCAATCGTTGGATTTGGAGGTGCTGCTGGTGTTTTTGGTATGGGGTTACTGTACCTGACTTTCCTGAATATTTTTGTAGGGATATTTATTGCATTTATATTTTTTGGCAAACGAACCCGCCGAATGGGATATCATTTAGATGCGCACACATTCCCTGAACTGTTAGGTAGACGATTCCAGTCACCGTTTGTTCAGAAATTTGCGGGGATTATAATATTTTTATTTATGCCTCTGTATGCAGCTGTAGTTCTCATTGGTGCGGCAAAATACATTGAACAGCAGTTTGCAATAGATTATGCCACAGCGCTTCTGTTTTTTACATTAATTGTAGCAGTATATGTTATTATGGGTGGCCTGAAAGGAGTAATGTATACCGATGCCTTCCAGGGATCCATAATGGCTATTGGTATGTTAACCCTTATTATCTTTACATACTACGATTTAGGTGGCATTATCAAATCACATGCTGATTTAACTGCCCTTACACCTCCGCCACCACTGGCTGCAAAAGGACATATGGGATGGACATCCATGCCAGCGTTAGGCTCTGATTTCTGGTGGACGCTGGTTTCAACTATCATAATGGGTGTAGGTATTGGAGTGCTTGCGCAGCCACAGCTTGTTGTACGCTTTATGACAGTAAAGAGTAACCGTGAGCTGAACAGAGCGGTAGCAATAGGTGGAATCTTTATACTCCTTATGACGGGCGTTGCATTTACTTCTGGTGCACTTTCCAACGTATGGTTTACAAAGAATGAAAAAGGCGTCAAATACTGTGAAATCAGTGGGGCAATTTTAGAAGTTTGCCCGGGCAAGAAGGTTGTAAAAATTGATGAAAAGAATATTGAAAAGTTTAAAGCTCAATTCAAGGACATAAAACCAGGTGATGAGATTGACCTCCATAAAGGTATTCCTCATAAAGAAACCACTAAGGGCTCGTTGGCAATAGTAGCTGCGGGTGGTGTGGTTGAAAACATTATTCCACAATTTGTGAAACACGCAATGCCACACTGGTTTTCCATTTTATTTATGTTAACTTTACTTGCAGCTGCAATGTCAACGCTGAGTTCACAGTTCCATGCAATGGGTACTGCAATAGGGCGGGACTTCTACATGCAGATATTGAAAGATAAAAAAGCTGCAGAAGAACGAAGTGTGTTTATCAACAAGATGGGTATTGGTGTCACTATTCTTGTTAGCTTAACGTTAGCTTATTTTCTGCCGGTAATATATTCTAAAGGGGAAGCCATTATAGCACGAGGTACTTCTATTTTCTTTGGGCTGTGTGCAGGGACATTCTTGCCGGCATATATAAGTGCTCTGTATTTAAAACGAATTACTAAAGCTGGTGTGGTTGCCGGGATGCTGTCAGGATTTACTGTTGCATTTTTCTGGCTGGTGTTTGTGCTTGAAAAAGAAGCTATAGCAATAGGCCTATGCCAGGCATTGTTTGGGAAACCCACACTGCTTTCGTCACCATGGACAATGGTTGATCCAATGTTTATTTCTTTCCCAACGTCACTGGTTGTAACACTTGTTGTTTCATTGTTTACAAAGAAACTTTCTGAAGAACATGTTGCACATTGTTTTCAGGGCTTAGAAAAATAACTGTACCACATAAGGATTTCATTATCATTGTTTTATTGTACAGGCGCTCATGAATGTGAGCGCCTGTGTATGTTATGGGTATTGCTATGCTAAGTGCTATTCAAAATAATTCATATTATGATTCTGGTAGCACGTCTATGTGCTTGCCGGTAAAACTTGCAATTTTGTCATTTATTTTTTCTACCTGCCTCTGGCTTCTTTCGTAGCTTGTCAGTGCATTACGAAGATGTTTCCCTGTTATACTGTATTCATCTTCAAAGTTTTTTAGTTGGTTTTGAACCGTTGCCAAGCCATTCAATATGTCTTTAGCTTTCTGTTCAATTTGGAGTCCTTTTAAACCATAGGCTATAGCCATTAAATATGCATAAAAACTATTAGGCGATACAGGTATAACTTTGCTTGCAAGGGCATAGTTGAAAATTTCATAGGCTTTATCGCTTACCGTATCATTGACAATTATTTCATAAAATACGTTTTCTGCAGGTATGTACATGAGTGCAAAATCATACGTTCCTTCATCAGGGTTTATATATTTTTGACTGATTTCGTCAATACGCTGTTTTACCGCTCTTATAAACTCTTTTTTATACTGGTTTTTTTCATTATCTGATGTTGCTTTGATAATTCTCTGAAAACTTTCAAGAGGAAATTTGGAATCAACGGGAATAAGTTGACCACCAAGCTGAATAATTGCATCAACTTTAGTGCCATTTTTAAATGTATATTGCATATGGTAATTTTTTGCAGGCAAAAATTGCTTTAATAGTTCTTCAAGCAAGTACTCACCCAGGTTGCCGCGTAACTTTGGTGCAGCAAGTATATCCTGCAGTGAGGCAATATCATTGCCTATTTCCCGTATCTGGTGTGCTGTTTGTTCAAGGGAACCTAATTTGGTGTGTATATCGCTCACAACTTTGTCGGTGTTGCTAAGTTGTTGGGTAATGTTTTTTTGTGTCGATGTAAGAATTTCGTTCACTGTAGAAATAAGCTGTGATAAGTTTCTTTGTTGATTTTCCAGTGCTGTATTGTACGCTTCAAGCTGTTTGGTTTTCAATTCAACAATCTGATTTTTTAAATCAATTAATTGAACGGCTAATTCACTGGAAGTATCGCCTTTTGCAAAGAATAGTTTGAATGCAATTAACACAAGAAGTATTACTATAAACACCAGTGCAATGGTAGTGTATTCCATAGTCAATCCCCAAAAATTGATTTTCAATAATTACTATCGCCAGGCACTATACAATGACGCACCACACGCCATATATGGTAACCCAGCCTATCAATAAATCGTATTGCTTCAATAAAATCCAGTGCGGTATGGGAATCAAGTTGACCTGTTGCAGTTTTTTTAAGAACTTCCACGCGCTCCAGTTTGCGAGAATTTGCCAGGTATTGCGATAGTTCCTGAATCTTTTCAACACTATCTATTGAACTTTCTGCCTTTAATGCTTTTTCAGATTCCACTAACTCAGTATTAAAATTCCATTTCATATCGGAAAAGTTTGTGCTGTTTTTTAAAAGAGAAACAATGTGTGCTTCCTGGCAGGCTTCAATAATGCTGTTTAAGTGATCAATGGCATGAAGTACTGAGATATGTTCATCATAAAGCTGTTTTTGCTGTGGTGGGGTTTTTACCTTGCTCATAAAATGTTTTGTTTCTTCAAGAGCTATTTGTGCTGTTTTAAGCCGGTGAGCTATATCGGTGCCGTTTTTCTGCAGCATGTCTTTGAGTATTTGAATAATATACAGCGCTATGTCCACCACCGTGCGTCGTGCTGTTTCAACCGCAATGGCTGGTGTTGTGGCTATGGCATCGTCTAAATGCTGTGTAAGATAAAACCTGGTATCGGCAAATAATGTTTTTAAAAAGCGCACAAACGGGGTAATGAATGGAAAAAACAGCAACACGCCAATGACGTTAAAGAGTGTATGGAACACTGAAAGCTCTATTTCAGGAACTATCGCACCAAAAGCATTACATAAAGAAGAAAGTAGCGGCGATAGTTGTGGTAATAACACAAACAATACAAGTGCAGTCACTGTGTTAAAAAGAACATCAGCTACAATAATACGCCTGGTATCGGGAGTTGCTCCGATGGCGGCAAAAAGTATTGGTATAGACTTCCCTGCGTTCATGCCAATAACAAGAACCTGCCCCTGAAAAAGGCTGATAGTCCCGCTGCTCAATGCCACCAGTGCCAGCACTACTGCAGCGCTTGATGATTGCATCAGGATTGTAAGTATGAAACCTATTGAAAATAGAAGCAGCCTGTCAGTAATTACATGTCCTGAGATGGCAGTAAAATTAAATGACTGCGGCAACTGTGCCAGCCCCTGACGCATAATGGTAATACCAAAGAAAAGAAGGCCAAACCCGGCCAGCAATGAACCAATGTCAGATCGATGGTCAGTATACAATATTTTTAATATGACACCGCAGGCAACAAAAAGAAGCGAAAATTGCCCAATGCTGTATTGAATGCCAAACATTGTTACAAGCCATGCTGTGGCAGTAGTGCCTACATTTGCCCCAAAGATGACTGCCAGTGCCTGTGGTATGGTGATGAGCCCTGCGCTTACAAATCCTATTGTTGCAATGGCTGTTGCACTGGATGCCTGGATGATCGTGGTTACCAGCATGCCGGTTAACAGTGCCTTAAACTTTCCACCAGTGAGGTTTGCAAGAATTTTTCTGAAACGAGGACCTGCTAATTTCTGTATTGCTTCGGACATCAGGACAATGCCCAGAAGGAGTATCCCTATACCGCCAATTGCTGTAATTATATCTGAAATATTCATACTGGTTTATCGTTATGATAATTATCGGCATTATGGTATGTAATCTTCCCGTACGGGGGAAAATACTTCAATTGCTATTGAGTCTTCCAGTACTTCTGCTCCGTGTTCTATATTACCCGGTATTGACCAGCTTCCACCTGGTTTCATGTCATATGTTTGTCCATCCATAATCAGGATAATATGCCCTTTTACCAGGTACCCCGTTTGCTCATGAGGGTGTTTGTGAATGGGTAATGTTTTTCCTTTTTGTAATCTAAACTCGGTCATTAATGTATGGGTACCATAGACAAGAGTTTTGCGTTCAATGCCATCAAGCACGGTCATATATCCATCAGGTGAAGGATTGGCTATAGTATTTGTTTTCATAGTATTAAAACTCTGATGTATTAGTTTCCACGTATAAAAGATTTTTATTATACAGCATAAGGGTGTTGTCAATTACAAAAGAGGTTTTTATATTTTTAGGCAATAATAATTCTGTAACTTTTTTTGGGCAAGAAACAATCTATTATTAGAGACAAAGGCAGCAGGGGTAATATTACGACATGGTTACTATTTTATCAACAGGGCGTCTTAATGAGTATGGCATAGGTTTTGCATAGCCAAACCTTATAAGCAGTTGTGGTTTCATAGACCCAAGGTTAAGATGTCCTGTTAATTGATTACGCACATCAGGGACTTCAATTGGCTGATTATGGTGAGCATTTTTAATATTTAAGGTTGTTGCCAGTAATGCAAATCTTTCAAAAGCACGTCCGGTTTCTACCCAGGATCGTTTGTCATCCTTTTCAGAAATAAATAATGCTAACCCTGATGATGTTCTTATTTTTTTCTGGTCGGTTTTGGCCTGATTTTTACCGTTGACTGTCAGGCTGAAAAACAATTTACCAAACCAGCGTGGTACTGATGGATTGCCTGAGCAGCGACCGGAAAGGCCGTCCATAGTACGTATAGCCTCAGAATCGCTGAAGCGGATCCATGTTTGCAATTCCTCAAGAAATTTATCATCATCATATTGTTTTATATTTCCTTCCATAACAAGTTCTGTTAATGGTTTGATATCTTTACTATCTGTAAATAATTGAATGTACACATCGCTTTTGGGTTTTATTTTTTCCAGCTGTCGTAAATCTGCGTTGGGAATGGGATTTCCGTCATACTCAGAGCGAGTGCTTTGTCTTACAGGTATTGCTTTATAAAGATGTTCATCTGCATTTGAGGTAAAGGGCTTAAGATTAATTCGAATACAGTCAATGGGTTCATCTTTTGGGAAATACTGTACTTCAGTCATATATCCTAAATTTTCAGCAGCAATTATGAGATTTTCTACAGCGCACCCAAGGCTTATGAATAGTTCTCTATCATCAGGGTCCACTACGGGTAATCGCCTTGAGTAGTCCGGGAGTAAGCGTATTGTATTTTGGCTTATTGAAAATTTCCAGGGCTGGGTATTATGACCATTTGCAGCAAACGATGCATTATGTATAATTTCTAATTGTTTATTTATATTGTTGGGTCTATTTCGTATGTCCTGGCTGATTTGAATATAATTTGAAGATGAGCACCCTGTTAAGAAGGATGGCATTATTAGTCCACTGGTTGTCAATACAACTATTGACATGAATTGTTTTCTGGATATTGGCTGCGAAAATAATAAATCATTATTTTTCATAATCTACCTTAGTAAATATTAAAATGCTTTTTTAATGTTAATGAAAATCTGATTTTTATAATAGAGATAGAAATTAAGAAAGTCAAATAAAAATATGTTTTGTATTAAATATATATTTTTAAACGTAAATGTAAAACTATTATTTTCAATATTTTCAAACAACTGTATAGTATTACAAAGAAAATGCTGCGCCTGCAGTAATCCCAAAACCCGTTAGGTTATCCCAATTTTTATAGCTGGTTCTTTATGGCATAACCACTGATGAATTTACATGATGATTCATATTTCAAGTAAGGTTTATTATTATAAGCTTGACATATGGATAAATAATGGGTTGTATCTAAAATCAATAACATGAAATCCATCAATTAAATGTAAATAGGGTAAAAACAATGGATATGTCAAAAGCAATTAAATGTGAAACATGTACTCTACGGGCACGGTATGACCGGAATCCGCATTCGTTATTAGGTAGATTCTGGCGCTGGCATATAAACTTTTGCCCGGGCTGGAAAATGTATATGAAATCATTATCAGAAGAAAAAAAGGAAGAACTTATACAAAAATATTCTTTAAAATCTGTTGACAAAAAAATAAAGTAATTGATTCAATTATCACTCACAAAAAGGTAATTATTTCTTAAAACAATACTATAGGTAATTGACACGTATACGTACACCACAGATGAGTGTATAAGCTTGTTCATTAAAAAAATGTGAAAGTGTAGACAATGCAATTTGTAGTAAATCCATCATCACTACATGGCCAGGTAGTTATTCCGGGTTCAAAATCACATACCATACGGGCACTGGTATGTGCGCTGCTTGCTGATGGAACATCTACCATCCAGATGCCACTGGATTCAAGTGATACGCGTTCATGCCTTAGCATGATACGTCAGTTTGGTGCAACCGTTGAAGAACATGAGCATGAATGGGTGGTAAAAAGCAATGGTGCACCTCAATTACCTGATGACGTTATTGATGTTGGCAATTCAGGTACATCACTGTATTTTGGTATAGGGGTGGCTTCACTTATACCTGGGATGACAGTATTTACAGGGGATCATCAGATACGTAACCGCCCTGCTGAAGATTTACTCAATGCAATTACTGAATTAGGTGGGTACGCTGTTTCCACCCGTTCAAATGGCAAACCGCCTGTTGTGGTACAGGGACCAATCATTGGCGGACATGTTTCAATACGCGCTATTACCTCTCAATACCTTTCATCGCTGCTGGTGGCAACACCAAAGGCAAAGAACAATACCATTATAGATGTACCTCTCCTCAATGAAGCTCCCTATGTGGGAATGACGTTGTGGTGGCTTAAAGAACTTGGCATAGAATATCACAATACAGGTTACGAACAATTTATTGTAAAAGGCGGGCAAAGCTATCAACCCTTCACCAAATACATTCCTGCTGATTTTTCATCGGCAACATTTTTCATGGTGGCAGCAGCCATAACGCAAAGCAGCGTTGTATTAAAGGGGCTTGATTTTAATGACACACAGGGTGACAAAGAAGTAGTGAATATTTTGAAGGCAATGGGTGCTGACGTTGATATTATGCCGGATGCTATCGCCATCAGTGGAAAACCATTGCACGGTGGAGTGTTTGACCTCAATGCGATACCTGATGCGCTGCCTGCACTTTCAGTGTGTGCGTGTTTTGCAGATGGTGAAACGCGCCTTGTCAATGTGCCACAGGCACGGGTAAAGGAAACTGACAGGATTGCAGTGATGTGTGCCGAATTAAAAAAGATGGGTGCAGATATTGAGGAATTGCCCGATGGACTTATCATACGAAGAAGCACATTGAAAGGTGCACATGTTAACGGCCATCACGATCACAGGGTAGTGATGTCACTGGCTGTTGCAGGTCTTGTTGCAGAGGGTAGCACAACCATAGATACTGCAGAATCCGTATCAGTTACATTTCCCAATTTTGTAGAGCTTATGCAGGCGTTAGGTGCCAGCATACGCAAGGAGGAATGATGGTTGTACGGGGAGTGCGCGGTGCAATTACCGTTGACGAAAATTCAAAAGAGGAGATAGTTCATAGAACTGAAGAGCTTTTACGGGCGATAGTTACTGTAAATAAAATCCAGACCAATGATATTGCCTCAGCCATTTTTACTGTAACCGATGATCTGAATGCAGAATTTCCAGCGGTAGCAGCGCGTAAGTTAGGATGGATTCATATACCACTGTTGTGTTCCCGTGAGATTCCGGTTCCGGGATCACTTGGTATGTGCGTGAGAGTTTTGTTGCATATCAATACTGATAAAAATCCTGAGGAGATAGTTCATGTGTATCTGCGGGATGCAAGGAAATTGAGGCCTGATATAGGAACACCAGAACAGGATAAATATTATGTATCAGATAGCCAGACATAAAAAATAATTTGCAAATATGCTGTTGTATGATGTATCCTTATTCTATTGTTTTGGCTACTTTCCATATGCGGCATGAAAAAAGTTTACTTATTTTAAAACTGCGAAAGTATAAAAAGTGATATCCGTAATAATGTGTGCCGGGAAAATGCAATGAAGAATATCCACAGTATAATGTTAGTAATCCTTCTTGGTGTTAGTATCATCTTCTTTTCACATGATCATAGTGTTGCCCAGGCTGATAGAGAGATAGAACTGACCGCACAGGAAATATTAGCCCGGGTTGATCGTATTATGGAGTATCCAGATGGGATTATCAAAGGGTATATGATGCATATAACACCTGATGGGTCATCCCAAAAATTACAGATAACAGGGTATATCAATAAGAATCAGTTTTTATTTGATATTGTAAAACCAGCACGGGGAAGTATGCAAAAGATACTGTACCGTATAGGCGGTGAAGACCTGTGGGTATATGACATGGCTGCACGGGCACTTTTCCATAAGATGGGTATTGATAAATATGATGATATACTGGCAACCAACTTTTTTTATGTTGATTTATCCAATGCAGATTTACAGAGTAATTATGTTGCCCGCATCGATGGTTCGGTTATTTTAAAAAATCAGGACTGCTATAAGCTAATACTGGATCCTATTGATAAAACAGGTGCGTATGGTAAACTTACATTATATGTTATCAAACAAAATTATGTTCCATTACGAATCGATTATCACGATCAGGATAAAGTAATATTTAAGACACTTTCAATTGCAAAGATTGGACAAAAAGACGGGAAATCATTCCCCATACGGTATGATATGCTGAGTATCAAAAAAGGCACCATGACCGTTCTGGAATTTACTTCTATAGAAGATGGAGCAACCATTAATACAGAAATATTCAGGCCTGAAAAATTAGGGGATTAGCGTGGCACAATTTTTTGTCAGTGCACCGGGTCATGATAATACAGTGGTTATTGAAGGTAAGGATTACTACCATTTAGTGCGGGTACGTCGAGTACGTGTTGGTGATAGTATTGATGTCATTGACACAGAAGGCGTACGCTACAGAGCAACTATCGCACACATAGAAGCACAAAAAATTATTGCTACCATAATGCAGACCATTACATATCCAGAAATTTCATTAAACCTGACATTGTGTGTAGCGCTATTAAAAGGCAAAAAATTTGATCTTGTCATTCAAAAAGCAGTGGAGATAGGGGTACGTAGCATAATTCCTGTTGTGACTGAGCGTACCATACCGGATATTTCTGAAAAAGAAGAAAAAAAGTTAGAACGCTGGCAAAAAATTGCCACTGAAGCTGCAAAGCAGTGTTTAAGAAAAGATGTTCCCCGGGTCAGTTCCGTGATGGAATATACTGATGTGCTACAATTATCTAAGGGCGTTGGTATACTGGCACATGCTGATCCTGAAGCACAGAATTTACGGCAGTATTTGAAAGATAATCCGCAGCATAACGATGTTATGCTGTTAACAGGCCCTGAGGGTGGCTTTTCAAAAAAAGAGGTTGAAATTGCACGACAGTTTGGTTGGATTGTATTATATAATGGAGCAACGCAGCTTAGAGCTGAAACAGCAGCTATAGTATTACCTGCCATTATTATATATGAGTGGGGCTATACGTAAAAAAGGAAACAGTATGCGGATCAGGGTAAACGGCATAGATATTGAATTTGAAAAAACCACATTAAAAGAGCTTCTTGATTTGTACCGATTTAATCCCTCAAAAATCATGGTGGAGAAGAATGGCCGTATTGTGGAAAAGGAAAACTATGCCACCGAAACATTACAGGATGGCGATGTCCTTGAAATAGCACGGTTTGTTGGTGGGGGATGATAGAAAAATTACGTACTGCTTTAATGGAATCCTCTCTTTCACGTGAGGAGTTGCAACACATTATGTTCCTGCTTTTTTGTTGCGGCGATAGTAACCGGCAAGTGCCTGAAGATTTAATCAAAGCTGGATATATATCCATAAACGACAATTGCTGCACGCTAACCGATAAAGGTAGAGCATACCGTGATAGCCTGTTACAGAAGCTTGCAAAGTTTGTTGCTGCAAGTGATGAAGTTTTCAGGCAATATTTTGACAATGAGCTATTGCCCATTAAAAAAAAGTTACAGTTGTTAAAACACGAGTGGCGCAGTACCCGTGACAAACGGTTGCGCTATAAAGAAACCCTTATGAAGCAGGGAAAGGATAAGGCTGCAATAAAAAAAGATGTACAATATAAAAAGCTACAAAGAGAGCAGGACACACTGCGCACACGCATGCGCCATGCAGAAAAAGAATATAATAAAAAATTATCTGCATGTATAAAGCGGATTGGTATACTTGATTTGTAAAGCGCAAAGGTATGAAGAAATCATATTTAGCATTTTGCGATATTGAAGGTAATGTGTACAAACATCCGGGAGCTTTAGCAGCCTTCAGGTCAGGCCGCCGGTTTGTGAAGGTGGATGAAAAAGAGCTTATACCTATCCCTGATGGCAGTACATTATACCTTTTACCACAACGCTATCCTGTTGAAGGAAAGAATTTCAAAACAATAACGCACTATAACGGCAATACAATCTGGGCAGTTTCATCGTTTTTAAGTTCAGGGTATTTACGAACCTACCTGCCTGCGTATGTCAAAGCAAAGGATGCGCCCGTTCTTTCTTTATGGGCGTACTGTGGCCTTGTGTTTGTGGGTGATGATTTTTATGTACCGGCACTTCGCATTGATCCTGATCCACGCTCTGACCCCGCATTACATCGCAATGATATTGAACTGTTTAAGCAAATAAAAGTGGTTAAAGAACAGTATCCATCAAACAGCCTGGTGCGCCAGCTTGCAAAATGCTCCACTCAGTATGGATGCCTGTGTGCGCGCAATTTCTTTTTAAGCCGATATGAAGCACCGCTGCCAACAACAAAGTCATGCAACGCATTGTGTTTGGGATGCTTTTCGTTTCAAAAAGATACGGGTGTCCACGTTTCTCAGTATAGGCTTACCCGTCAACCCTCACCACAGGAGATAGCTGAAGTGATGCTACATCACATTGAGCGGGTTGACAGGGCAGTGGTCAGTTTTGGTCAGGGCTGCGAAGGTGAGCCGCTGTTACGCGCAAAGGATTTAGCAGCGGCCATATCTATCGTGCGAAGCAAAACTTCAAAAGGTACCATTCACCTGAACACCAATGGATCATTGCCTCAGGGTTTGCAACAGTGTATTGATGCAGGACTTGATTCTGTGCGCATTAGCATGAATTCGCCAACGGAAGAGTATTATACCAGGTACTATCGCCCAAAAAATTATAGCTTTAAGGATGTGTTGCACAGTATTGAGGTGGCTTTAAAAGCTGGTATTTTTATATCAATAAATCTTTTCTTTTTACCCGGTTTCACTGACGCACAGTCAGAGGTTGGGCGTTTATGTACTTTTCTTGACAACTTCCCGGTGAACATGATACAAACCCGTAATCTGAATATTGATCCGGATTATTATCTGGACAGTATTGGTTTTGAAGATGAAGAAGCAATAGGTGTGCGACAGTTATTAAAACTTTTACAAACAAAATATCCCAGGCTTACATTAGGGTATTATAATCCCCCAAAAGAGGAGTTTGGAATTATCACAAAATTTGATTGATGTCATGTTGGGTGATTACATTAATAAAAAATTTTGAGGTGAATAATGGAAAAGATGGTTCAGGATCCCATTGGCTATGCCAGGGATGTTGTGGGGAAAGATCCTCTGGCAACATTTTTAGGAATTGAAGTGGAGGAGGTAAAGCATGGGTATGCGCGCTGTGGTTTAACCGTAAAGCCGGAATACCTCAATGCGGTAGAGCGTGCACATGGCGGTATTATTCATGCTGTGGCAGATCAGGCATTTGCAGTGGCAAGCAATTCCATGGGAACTATGGCGGTGGCTCTTACCATGACACTGCAATATTTGCAGGCAGCCCTGGATGGTGAGCGGATATTTGCCGAATGCATGCTGGTTCATGCTGGCAGGAAAATAAGTTCCTGGCGACTTGAGGTGCGAGGGAACAATGATGCCATTATAGCTATTGGAGATGCTGTGGCCTACCATAAATAAGGTGTTGCTAGTATGGAAGATGGCGCTAAACGTTTAGAGGTCATTGTTGAATTTATGGTTCCGGGAGCAACGCTTTCAGGAGATACTTTTGATTTTGAAAATAATTTTTTATATCCTGCCTATACTGTGTATACCAGTGAAATTATTGATACGCTGAAAGCAAAAGGAATAAAACGTATATATTATACGCCAGCGGAAAATAATGATGCAACGGCATTCACTGAACAGGCGCAGGATATCTGGGAATCATTGTTTGAAGCTGTCAGGACAAATGCACGGCCTGATCTGGAGCAAACAAAAGATTTTGTGTTATCACTGCACCAGTATGTAAAGCAAAACAAAGACCGTTTCCTTTATTTAATGAAAATTAAGGATTATGATGATTATACATTTACCCACTCTGTCAATGTGGGTATTTTAGCAATGACCATGGCTTCCAAGCATGGGCTTGAAGAAAAACTGGTACGTGAAATAGGGCTTGGTGCGTTTTTACATGATGTTGGCAAACTAATGATTCCTAAAGAGATTCTTAATAAAAAAGAAAAGTTAACCAGTGATGAATTCGAGATTATTAAAAAACACCCTGAATTTGGATATGAATATGTGGCAAAGCATGATCATATCCCGCCAAATGCACTGAATGTAATACTGTATCATCATGAAAATTATAATGGCAAAGGATATCCAAAAGGGTTTCAGGATGAGGATATACCAATTGGGGCAAGGATAACATCAATTTGTGATGTGTATGATGCGCTTATCACACCTCGTCCTTACAAGAGAGCGTATTCATCACGTGAGGCAATACTTTCTATCATGAAAGAGTCACGGGTAAAGTTTAATCCGGTTCTGGTTTCACGGTTTGTTCGAGACATGACGCCCATCTTGCAAAAAGAACCACTGATACCGGTTGGAACGCTGGTATTGCTTACCACCGGTGAGGTGGCGCAGGTTGAAGAGCTGCACTCAACGGGTGATCTGCGGCCCATCGTTAAAATTTTGACAAACGACAAACAGCAAAAGATTAGTCGTCCGTTTACCGTGGATCTGACGCTTGATAGCACACGGTCTGTTAAAAGAATAATCCCACGGTAATGGTGTAGCGATAGCTCATTTGAGAAGGCCAAATATAGCAATCAGAATGCTTGTAATAGTAAAGCCAATACCCATAAACCATTGAAGCGATGAAAAACGCTTTTCAATAGCTTCAAACCGTGTTTCCATTGCTTCGAACCGTGTTTCCATTGCTTCAAAACGGGCTTTTTCAATTTCTTTTAATGCTTTGATTTCTTCCTCAACCCTGATAATTCTTTCAATAAGGCTTAGCTCTTTTGCTCGCAATTCGCTTTGACGCATAAAATCTTCAATATTGGACTTAACTTCATCCTGCACAACGGTTTTAATAAGAGGAATCAACTCCTCTTTGAGCTGGGCAATAGTATTTTGAGTATTGTTATTCATGTATGACCTCAAAATAGTTAGTATATATTTTGATATGATATTATAAAACAAGATTAATGTACTACTATAATATATGAGGTGTCAATAGAAATTTATAAAGATTGTCTTTGTAGTAGTATAATTTTATTGAAAGAAAATAGCATGTAGTGCATCGTACATAAAGAATATGCCGAATGCATACAGCATTATTACTGTAATAATACTTACTGCTATTTTAAATTTTTTTCCTATGAATGAAGTACCTACGTAAGAAATTATTGATAATACAAAAAGCCATATGTAATCACAGGCAAGATGGAGAATTGAAAAGATAGTTAACCCAACTGTGCCAAATACAAAAGCTTTCTGTATAAGCGATAGTCCAATAGTTAGCCACCACACGTAAAAATAAGGGTTAAATGCTGAAAGGACAATTCCATCGACCATGGGTGTATATGATTGTACTGAGGTGTTGTTATTCCGTAAGCTTTTTAGTGTAAGCGTGGCTAGTATGAATAACACAATGCTTCCTGCTAAGGTAATATATGTTGTGATGTTGGTAAACTGTGTTATGAGCTTGATACCAAAAAACAGGGCAAGGATTACCGGCAACTCAACAATTGCATGTCCAGTTGCAACCATTAACCCTGCCAGCCTGGAGCGTGTACCGTGATTGATGGTTACTGCACTCATGGGGCCAGGAGCCATAACCCCGGAAAGAGATACAGTAAGAGTAATGATAGAAAATTCCAATAATGTTAGTTGCGTTACCATAATGCAGGTATGATATGAAAAACACTACCTGTAAGGCAAGCGTTATTTGATTATAACATATATTATACTAATGTAATAATACTATATATTTTACCCGCTTGCGTGTAAATACAAATTTAAATATATTTTAAATAATTTTTGTAAAGTTCAGCTTGATTTTAATGTAATTTATGCTATATTAGTTTACGATGATTAATACAGGGTTATTACCATGAAAAATGCACAATTATACATCTACAGGGAATATGAAGAACCTTTTCAATGTGCAACGCTGCCACAGGTTGACGAATGCGACAGGCTTGTAGCAGCAATTAAATATTTTGGCATATTAATACCTGCCGAAATATTTGACGAGGACAGAGGCATATAATTATATATAGTACACTATAAATCCCACATTATGGTGTATAGTTCTTGACATTTATCCATATCCCGCCAGGATTCCAACATTAAGTTTGCCTGTAAAAAATATATATTGTGATGAATGAAAATGTTAAAAATCTGCGCTATCAGTGATATACACCGCGGATATAACAATATCTATCGCTTGCAGCCTGAGATTGAATCCAGTGATATTGTTGTCATTGCAGGGGACATTGGTCCACTGAAGTGGTATACGCGCTGGGATGCATACACAGGTACTATCGCCCGGATAAATAAACCCATACTGGCAGTTCATGGTAACTGGGACGGGGGTAAAGTTCAGCAATTTCTGGCACCATATTCCATTCATGCAGGTTTTACGATAGTTGATGATATTGGTTTTTTTGGTGTAGGTGGCTCTATTAAAACGCCGCTGCACACTCCTGTTGAATACACCGAGGATGAAATCTATAACTTTTTGTGCAGAGGTTTTGAACATATAAAAAATCAACCAATTAAGGTGCTTATATCGCATAATCCACCAAAAAATGTTTGTGACAGAACTATCTTCAAAACCAATGCTGGAAGTACAGCGATTGCGCAGTTTTGTCTGGATTATAACATAGATCTATGTATTTGCGGGCACATACATGAAGCGTATGGTGTAGCTCAGTTAGGCAATACCACCGTGGTTAATGCAGGGACATTTAAAAGCGGATATTATGCTTCTATTCTGGTGGCATTGAATGGGGTTGAGGCTGCCATCAAGCGTCTATAGAAAAAATAAAAATAAAGATAGTCAAAATACGGTTACCCATATGCTGCAAGTAGCGGGCTTACACTTGAATTATATTTTATGAATGGGGAATACTGTTTGTTTTATATAATCCACCACATCGCGTGCGTATGAAAAACATTGTTCTTTTGTCAATCCGCCAATGTGATAAGGATTATCGTACAGTGAGCCAGCGTCCATTTCTGGTCCAAACATCATGCCGCCAACAACACCCATGAAATTATCCACAGGTTTAATGCCTGCAAATGTGGACCATGCCAGTGTCCATAGTGCCGATGTTTTATACAGATTATATCCACCACCTCCAGTTCCCAGTACTTTGCCGGAGTATTGCTTTATTAGTGTTAGTACTTTTTCGTATCCGTTACTGGTAAGATTAAGGTGCGCCAGAGGATCATCCTTATGACTATCGCCCCCCACCTGAATGCATACAATATCTGGTTTAAAACTTTGTAGGAGTGGTTGTACAATTTCTTCAAAGGCGTAAAGGTAAATTTCGTCGTCGGTATCTTTTAAAAGAGGGATGTTAACATTATACCCGTATCCTGGACCCTCACCAATTTCGTTTTCAAAACCGGTACCAGGAAATAAAAACTGCCCACTCTCATGGATAGATATGGTTAATACCCTGTTGTCATCGTAGAAAGCACTCTGTACACCATCACCATGGTGTACATCAATATCTATATAGGCACATTTGAATCCTTTTTTGATAAGATAATGCAGTGCTATGGCTAGATCGTTAATATAACAAAACCCTTCAGCATGGTCACGCATGGCATGATGAAAGCCACCAATGGGATTGAAAGCAAATGTTGCATCGGTTTCAGCTAATTTCTTTGCACCTAAAAACGTTCCGCCAGAAGCCTGAAGGGAAAAACTGTATACGCCCTTAAAGATGGGGTTGTCATGAGTTCCCAGGCCATAGGTTAACAGGTTAATATCAAATTCACCATGTTCACAGGTTTTGAGTGCCTGTATGTAATCAGGGGTGTGAAACAGGTACAGCAATTCTTCCTCAAGGAAAGGATGTTCCAGTATTTGTGTATCTTCAAGCAGCCCATATCGGTTTAATAAATCCATCATCTGTTTTGCACGCATTGGCTTAAACGGATGTGTAGGTGAGTACTCTACCTGAGCTAGATCTTCGGAATAGAAAAGAATATTTTTCATAACACATCAATCCTTCATAAGCAAGCTAGTGTCACGATGACGTGCGGTATATAATAAATCAAGCTATTTTAACAAATCCGATTTTATTTCTATTAAAGTATTAATATGTATAACAATAACAGTAGATAGATGATTACATTTTAAAATTTGCTATGTAAAGAACTTGACAGCACAAAAAGCGTAGGTAGTACATTTGAATGAAACAAACAAATGATAGAGGTCAGTTATGAAGAGAATTATCATGCTGGCAGGGTTTCTACAAATATTTTTCCTTCATGCAAACGCTCAAAATTTAAGTGCTCCAGAGGTTGTTGTGCAGTTAGGGCATAGTGAGTGGATAACTGCTGTAGCTACTTCTCCTGACGGGAAGGTGGTAGCATCGGCAAGTCTGGATGCAACCGTTAAGCTATGGGATATTGCCAGTGGGCGATTAATTCGTACATTGGTGGGTCATCGCAATACTGTGAAAGCTATAGCATTTTCGCCTGATGGGAGTATCATTGCATCAGGTAGTAAAGATAAAACTATACGACTATGGGATGTGTTTACAGGGAAAGTAAAACAGTCATTTATCATAGAAGATGACAAAGGAGTGTATGCCGTTGCATTTTCACATGACGGCCAGATGCTGGCAGCAAATGATGATGTTAAACTAAGGGTATGGGATATTGTCACTGGAAAAGAAATAAAACGATGTATTGGGCATAAAGAAGAAATTACTTCAATAGCTTTTTCAGTAGATGATCAGTATGTAGCTACTTCAAGTATGGATGGAAGAATTGTAGTATGGGATATTAATAGTAATAAAATGGTGCGCGTATTTTCAGGTCATAAAGACTCTGTCCATACTGTAACTTTTACACCTGATGGGAAGAAATTAATTTCTGGTGGTAAAGATATGACTGTAAAGATGTGGGATGTTGTTAGTGGAAAACTACTCTATTCCAGCGTAGGCCACCAGGATGCAATTTTTTCAGTGTCATGTTCAAATGATAGTAGATTTATTGCCTCAGCAAGTGCAGATAATACCATCAAAATATGGGATTACAAAACAGGAAATGAAATAGCAACATTACGGGGGCATAACAGTGTGGTGTCATCACTGTCATTTATATCTGATAGTGCATATCTTGTATCTGGAGCATGGGATAATAGAATAAAGCTTTGGGATGTGATAAATGGGAAAGAAATTGCCACATTTTCTGAAAATACTGACTGGATATATTCGGTTGCTGTATCCCCTGATGGAACGTTTATAGCTGCAGGTACTGATAGCAATATTGTTCAACTGTGGAATCTTGCACAGGGAAATGATATTAAACTTTTATCCGATCATAAAGGAAGTGTTTTTAGTGTTGCATTTTCACCTGATGGCAAAATGGTAGCTACAGGCAGTTATGATAAAACCATAAAACTGTGGGAAGTTCCTGGAGGGAAATTACTGAAAACATTAAAGGGCCATACGGAGTCCATAGCACAGATTGTATTTTCCCCTGATGGGAAATATATAGCATCCGCCAGTAGTGATAAAACAGTTAAGCTCTGGGATGTGCAGCGTGGTGTTATGGTGTATACCTTTAAAGGGCATGATGACGAGGTGGATACCGTTACATTTTCACCAGATGGTAGGTTCATAGCTTCAGGTGGTTTAGATAGAACAATTAGGATATGGGAGATAGCAACTAAAAAAGAAGTAAAAAGATTATCAGGACATGAATTAAGGGTGCTATCGGTTACATTTTCGCCTGATGGGAAACTCCTCGTTTCAGGTGGTGGTGATGCTACCGTGCGTTTATGGGATGTTGCAAGCGGTCAATGTTTGAAGACATTTTTAGGACATTCTGATAAGGTTCATTGTGTTGGATTTTCACATGATGGTACAGTGGTAGTTTCGGGAAGCTCTGATACTACCATCAAGTTATGGGACGCAAAGACGTCTCAATTATTAAAAACATTGGATACACAAACGAATGTTTTTTCACTTGCCCTGTCACCTGATGGCAAATATTTAATTTCTGGCGGGAAAGATTGCAAGGTACGAATATGGGATATTGAAAACAATAAAGAAATAGCTCAATGTATTGCTACAACCAGTAACGAGTGGGCTATTGTTACCCCTGATAATTATTACTTTTGTAATAAAGGGACACTTAAAAACATTCATTTTGTGAAGGGATTGAAGGTATTTTCGTTTGACCAGTTTGATCTGCAATACAATCGCCCTGACATTGTATTGGAACGTCTGGGGAAAGGTTCTCATGATTTGATTAAAGCTTACCGTAAAGCCTACGAAAAACGATTGCAAAAGATGGGTTTTGATTCATCACGATTTGAAAAAGAATTTTCATTAAATACACCGCACATCATAGTCACTATGCCAAAAAGTGGGATCATTGAAACACAAAAATCATATTCGGTTGTATCATTTTCTGCTTATGATAATCAATACAGGCTTGAACGTGTATTTATTAATGTCAATGGAGTTCCTCTTTATGGTGTAAAGGGGAAATTGTTGAATAGTAAAAGTAAAACAATTCAGCAAACTATTAATATTCCGCTATCTACGGGAAACAATGTCATAACAATATCAGTACTTAATGAAAAAGGGGTGGAATCCTTAGCTGAGCGAGTGGATGTGCTGTATATGCCAACAACTCAAGTAAAGCCAGATTTATATATAGTAGCTATTGGTGCATCGCAATTTAAGCAGGCAACATACAATCTTACCTATGCAGATAAAGATGCAAAAGACATGGTTAAGTGTTTTGAGCGTAAAAAAGATAATTACAATGCAATAAAAACTTATATATTCTTAAATGAAGAAGTGGTTCGTGAAAAAATACTACAGCTGAAGTCAGAATTACTAAAAACAAAACCAGATGATCAGGTGATAGTATTTGTGGCATCACATGGACTGCTGGATGATAATCTTGATTATTATATAGCCATGTATGACATGGATTTTTCAAATCCTGAAGATCGTGGTTTGGGTTATGCTGAGCTTGAGGATATACTTGATGGCATACCTGCACGTCAAAAGGTAATGCTGATTGATGCCTGTCATTCTGGGGAAGTTGACAGGGATGAAATGCAAAAAATGAGCATGCAGGGTAAACCTGATACTCATGTGAAGTCAAGAGGGTTTGGTATAGTCAAATCAAAAGAAAAGATGATTGGTTTGTCAGGTAGTTTTGAGCTCATGAAAGAATTATTTGCTGATTTGAGAAGGCATAATGGAGCGATAGTCATATCGTCCGCAGGTGGGGAAGAATATGCGTATGAATCAGCACAATGGAAAAATGGAGTGTTCACGTTCAGTGTTATAGAAGGTTTAACCATGAAAAAAGCTGATAAAAATAAAGATGGTATTATTACAATTTCTGAACTCATGAGCTATGTTGCTAACCGTACACGCGAGCTAACTGGTGGAAGGCAAAATCCAACAAGTCGTAAAGAAAATGTGGAAATGGATTTCAAAATATGGTAGAAGCCAGTAACAACTGATGTGATGAATGTTAGTGTTAATGACCAGCTTGAAGGATTACAGTTCATTTTAATTATGATATCTATCCAAACTGAAATACAGATACATTGACAAAAAATATATACTCATCCTGATTTTCCCAGTTTAGTTGCTGAAAATTTTTAAAAAAATCAACCAGTCGGTATAAATTTTATTGACATTTTTTTGTAATAAAAATATATTAAACCACATAGACGGTTTATTATAAATACATTTTAGGTTCATTTATTA
>JARYLT010000040.1 GCA_029907515.1 Spirochaetota bacterium
AGATGTTTAAAAAGTATGTGCCAAAGAAAGCTGCCATGTCAACACGGGATTACATTCTTGATATGTTTGGTACACTTGTATCCCGTTTCCAGCCACAGAATGCCCCTCAGGAGGCTGTCATAGTGTATGATATAGGTGGTGCTGATGGTGGTGTGTGGACAGCATACATTAAAGATGGAAAGTGCGAATTAAAAGAAGAGCGGGCTGAAAAATTTACCGTTAAACTTGAGGTTCAGGAAGCTAAAGATTGGGTAGATGTAATGTTGGGTAAAGTTGATGCGTTTTCACTACTATCAGCAGGAAAGGCAGCGATAGTTGGTGAAACACAGCTGGCATTAAAATTGGGCGAGATATTTGGAAAATATCAGGACCCAATGGCAAGTGGTACACCAGAACAGGAACTCATTGTACTGAAGAAGATAATATCTGTTGACCAGAAGTTTTCAACAGGACCTGTGATGGGGAAATTCCTGAATGCATTGAAAGAAAAGAAGATCCTTGGTAACAAATGCTCCAAATGCGGGAGAATTCAACTGCCAGCAAGAGAAGTATGTGCAGTATGCCGCGTTCGTGTGGATGAATGGGTTGAGGTTGGCCCAAAGGGTCAGGTGCGTTATATGGAATACGTGTATTATGCCAGCCCTGATCCATTAACGGGTGAAACACGGGAAACACCGTATGGAATGGTAAATATACTGTTAGATGGTTGTTCGGGTAATGATACGTTTGCCCATTTGATCCGCAGGGATCAGATAGACAGGATCAAAGGTGGTAAAGATGATGTTTCAGGTACACGTGTACGCCCGGTGTGGAATGAACACCGTACTGGAAGCATCTTTGATATCAAATATTTTGAGATTGATGAGTGATGGAGGAATGCTATGGCACTTGATTATGACAGGAAAGATTGTTTTGTAGTTGAAGGAAAGTTAGCATTGCCTTATAGTTATTTTGCTGGAAGGGTAGGTAGTACCTTTATTACCACGCTTCGTGATAAGAAAAAGATCATGGGCGTAAAATGTCCCGTGTGTAACAAAGTATATCTGCCACCACGCCAGACATGTGAGCGTGATCTTACTGATATTCGTGATAACTGGGTTGAGGTACAGCCAACTGGTGAGGTTGTAAATTTTACGGTTGTACGTTATGATGACAAACATCTTCCAAAGAAAGCCCCTTATGTGATGGCACTTATCAAGCTTGATGGTGCTGATACGCCTATTGTTCACATTCTTGATGGAATAGCACCTGAAGAAGTAAAAATTGGGATGAAGGTTGAAGCAGTATTTTCATCTTCACCCACAAATACCATTTTAGATATTTCTCATTTTGCACCCAAGAAACCTGAAAAAGCATTTGTTTCTGAACGTAAACCTGCAGGTGCAAAAGGAGAGGAAGCAGTAATTTCCGAAGAGGAAAAATTATTAAAAGAAAGGAGGAAAGCTATGTCCAAAAAAGTCATTATCACCGCAGCTCTGGCTGGAGCAGCAACAATGAAAAACCAGACCCCATCAGTTCCTTACACACCACAGGAATTTGCAGAAGAAGCTTACAAATGCTATAAGGCAGGTGCTGCAATGGTTCATGTCCATGCCCGAGAAGACAATGGTATGCCAACGCATGACCATAAACGCATTAAGGATACCCATGATGCAATCAAAGAAAAGTGCCCGGATATTATTGTTAACCTGAGTTCTGCGGTAGGTATGGGTAAAACGGCTGAACAGCGTATTAGCCAGATAGTATATGTCAAACCTGAAATGGCCTCACTCAATACCAATACCATGAATTTCAGCATTATAGACCGAAAGACTGGAAAAATATTTATAGACTTTGTGTTTGAGAATACCTTCACCATGCTACAGGACTTTGGGAAAGCCATGGAAGAAAATGGAGTAAAGCCAGAAGTTGAAGTGTATGACCTGGGTGGCCTGGATAACTGGCTTTTGATTTCAAAACAGGGATTTTTTACAAAACCATATAACTTTAACTTTGTATGGGGTGTTGCAGGTGGGATGGCATTCAGGCCGGATATGTTTATGGTTTTAAAGAACGCATTACCCGAAGATGCTAACTTTACTACCTGTGGAGTAGGTCTGGAACAATTCCCTGCAATAACCATGTCATGTCTTGTAGGCGGTCACATGCGTGTTGGTCTTGAGGATAATATACGGATACCTACCGGTGAACTGGCTAAAGGTAGCTATGAGCAGGTTGAGTGGGCAGTGCGTATAGCTGAATCATTGGGCAGAGAGCCTGCCACACCTGATGAAGCACGTGAAATTATGGGATTAAAGAAGCGATAGTTACTATCACAGTACATCCCTGCTGGTGAAATTAGCCTGCAGGGGTGTACTGAAAATCAGTTCTGCATTCACTTACTGTTAGAGGTTACTGGTATGGGTGATAAATGTTACTATCAGATGGAAAAAGAAAACGTAGCAGTTGTGTATTTTGACAATCCGCCGTTGAATGCTCTTGATACGGAAACCATGGAACAGTTTGAACGTATAATGAATCAGCTGGTGCAGGATACTTCTGTTCATGTCATTGTATTAACAGGAAAAGGTTCTACATTTGTTGTTGGTGCGGATGTTAATGCGGTTATGGAAGTGGATACCTATGAAAAAGGAGTGGAGATAACAAGCAGGGCACAGGCAATAGTATCTTTATGTGAACTATCGCCAAAACCTGTTATTGCCCTTATAAATGGTTTATGTCTGGGTGGTGGCATGGAGATAGCATTAGCGTGTCACATGCGTATAGCAGCTACAAATGTGCAGATGGGATTACCCGAGATCATGCTGGGAATAATTCCCGCGTTTGGAGGTACACAGCGTAGTGCCAGGTTATTTGGAAATGCAAAAGCATTAGAAATTATGTTAACAGGAATGTTTATAAACATGGATGAGGCATTACGTATTGGACTTGTTAACCGAGTATATCCAGCAGAAACCTTGATGGAAGAAGGTTTAAAATTTGCCTCATCAATTGCAAAAAAAGGGCAGATAGCTGTGAGGGCTATTGTGGAAGCAGTAATGAAAGGAAGCAAACTGAGCCTTGAAGAAGGATTGAAATTAGAAAGTACATTATTTGGAAAGATTGCCGAGACACACGACAAAAGGGAAGGGATAGAGGCTTTTTTGCAAAAAAGAAAACCTCAATTCAAGCATTGTTAATACAATTTGGAGGATTTTATGGAAGAAAAAACAATAAATCAGGTTTTTGAGAATAGAGCCAAAAAATATGGACAGCGAATAGCTATTGAAAAGAAATTGAAAGGCAGGTGGGAAAGTGCCTCATGGGAAGATTACTATAAACGTGCTGCGTATGTAGGACTGGCATTGCATGATATGGGGCTTAAAAAAGGTGACAGGGTTTCTTTGCTATCTGAGAACAGGCTTGAATGGCTCTATACTGATATGGGAGTGTTGGGTGCTGGAGGATGTATAGTACCTATCTATCCTACATTAATTGATGAAGAAGTTGAGTATATTGTTTCCCATTCTGAATCAAAGTTTTTGGTTGTGGAAAACAATCTACAATTACAAAAGGGATTATACACTGCAAAACGGTATCCAGGATTACAAAAGATTATAGTAATTGATATGAATGGCGTCGGTGCAAATCCACTGGTAATGAGCTTTGCTGAATTACTTGAAAAAGGTAAAAAATTGTATGATGCTAATCCTGGTAAGTTTAAAGAGTTAGCTGATGCAGTAACGCCGGATGATCTTGCAACTATAGTATATACATCAGGAACAACTGGTGTGCCAAAAGGTGCAATGATTACCCATCAAAACATTATGGCAGTAGTCATGGCATTGCACAAGATTGAGCCACATTATGCGTATGATACCGATCAGACTGTTCCATTTTTGCCATTGAGTCATGTATTTGAACGAATAGCCGGACATTTCTATGGTATGTATGTTGGCATAACTGCTTCATATGCAGAAAGTTTAGATACTATCTTACAGGACATTCAGGAAAAACGGCCAACGGTTGTGCTTGCAGTGCCCCGTGTGCTTGAAAAAGTTTACCAGCGAATTATATCTCAGGTTCAGGAACAGTCCCCGTTTAAACAGAAGGTATTTTACTGGGGGCAGAAGGTTGGTAATAAAATAAGCACCTTGCGCGAACAGAAGAAGAAGCCGGGGTTGTTGCTGAAATTAAAGTATAAAATAGCGTATGCCATCATATTTAAAAAATTGCAGAATGCATTGGGTGGTAGAGTTCGCTGGATGACAGCATCAGGCGCTCCAACCGCACGTGAAATAATATTATTCTTTAATTCAGCAGGTATCATGGTCATAGAAGGCTATGGAATGACTGAATGTTGTGCACCAGCTACTATGAGTAATATTGCTGATTACCGCATTGGTACAGTGGGAAGGCCTTTGCCTGGTGTTGATATTAAAATAGCTGATGATGGTGAGATACTTATTAAAGGCGATAATGTGTTCAAAGGGTACTGGAAGATGCCCGAAGAAACAAAAGAATCTTTTACACCTGATGGATATTTTATGAGTGGTGATATTGGAGTATTTGATGATGCAGGATTTTTGATGATTACTGACAGGAAGAAAGATCTGATTATTACATCTGGTGGTAAAAACGTAGCACCGCAGAAGATTGAAAATCTTATAAAATCAGACCCATTGTTTACACAGGCGATAGTTATTGGTGATAAGCGAAAATATTTAACAGCACTGGTTAATATAAGTCAGGAACAGGCTGAACATGTTGCAAGAGAAAAAGGTATTTCATTTACAAGTTTTAATGATTTACTGGAAAATGAACAGTTCCAGAAGGTTGTGGAAGAACATATTGAGAAATGCAATCAAAAGCTGGCACGGTATGAAACAGTGAAAAAGGTGGGTATTATACGAAATGAATTTTCAAAAGAAACCGGTGAATTAACTGCAACACTCAAAGTTAAGCGTAAAATTGTACAGGAAAAGTATAAATCCATCATTGATTCTCTGTATGAGGAGGATGCCAAAACTGTACAGGTAGCTTAAAAACGAATATATTTGATTGTATGTTCAATCAATATTATAATGTATGTATAATTTATTAGGCTGAGGAGGAAACTATGGCAATGAGTGTACATGATAGTGATATGAAAGAAACAATGGTATCCGGTAAAAATGAATTGTTCACCGATCCGGATCCAGATCATGCACGAGCTTTTTTCAGGAATAAATCACGTTCCATGAAAGCTAAGCTATCAAATGTTAAGGATGTGGTGAGGGATATGATCAAAGATGGTGATTACATCGCCATCGGCGGTTTTGGTGCAAACCGTATCCCAACTGCTATCATTCATGAAATAGTACGTCAGCGAAAAAAACATTTAGGCTTTGCCGGGCACACATCAACCCATGATTTTCAGGTGCTGGTGGCAGGTGATTGCATTGATCGCTGTGATGTGGCTTATATTATAGGCCTGGAAGCGCGAGGCCTATCGCCCAATGCACGCCGTGCTGTGGAAAGCGGTAAAATCAAACTTACTGAGTGGACCAATGCCTCACTTTCATGGCGATTGAAAGCTGCAGCAATGGGAATTTCATTTATTCCAACACGCAATATTCTGGGTACCGATACGTTTGCGCAGAGTGCTGCCAAAGTGATAACCTGCCCATTTACCGGAAAAAAGTATGCAGCAATGCCAGCACTGTTCCCTGACTTTGCAGCCATTCATGTTCATGAAGCGGATATCTATGGGAATTGCAGGGTGTATGGTGCATCGGTATCTGACTTTGATTTAGCAAAAGCTTCCAAGCGAGTGGTTATAACTGCTGAGCGTATTATTCCACATGATGAAATACGCCGCGAGCCTGAAAAAACAGTTATTCCATTCTGGTGTGTGGATGCAGTGATTGAGGTTCCGTATGGCAGCTATCCAGGCAATATGCCTTATGAATACTTCAGTGATGAAGAGCACCTGAAGACATGGCTACGTGTGGAAAAGGACCCCAAAGAGTTAGAGAAGTTTTTACAGGAGCAGATTTATGGGGTGGATAATTTTTATGACTATCTCAACTTAAATGGTGGGATAGAAAAGATGAAGAAGCTCAGAGCCATTGAATATCTGATTAACAATAAGTAGGAGGGGGCCATGGAATATAATGCAATGGAACTCATGATATGTGTCGCAGCACGCAATTTAGAGGATGGGGCGACAGTTGTTGTAGGAACAGGTGCGCCCTGTGCAGCAGCAATGTTAGCCCAAAAGCTGTATTCACCAAATTTATGTATCATGTTTGAGGCTGGTGGCGTTGCACCCATATTACCCACCATGCCCATTTCGGTTGGAGATTCCCGTACGTTTCATAAAGCAATTATGGCAAGCTCAATGCCAGAGGTCATGGAAACCTGCCAGCGTGGTATGGTTGACTATACCTTTTTGGGCGGTGCACAGATAGATATGTATGGCAATATAAATTCTACAATGATTGGCGATGATTATGAAAAACCTAAGGTACGCTTTCCTGGTTCTGGTGGTGCTAATGATTTAGCCTCACTGTGCTGGCGCACAATGATGATGACAGTGCAGGATGCTCGCAGGTTTACTGATAAATTGGATTTTATCACTTCTCCGGGTTATCTACAGGGAGGAAGAAGCCGCTATGAAGCCGGTTTGCCCGAAGGGACAGGTCCATACCGGATTATCACCAATATGGCAGTGATGGGTTTTGATGAGGAAACCAAGTGGATGACAGTGCTTTCAATAAATCCAGGATACAGCCGTAAAGATGTGCAGGACAATTGTGGATTTGAGTTAAAATGGGCAAAGAAGATTGAGGACACCAAACCGCCAACTGATGAAGAACTCAGAATTTTACGTGAAGAGGTTGATCCTCACCGGTATATCATTGGAAGATAAGGAGATAGTTATGGAAGATATCTTTAAGGAAATTGAACCACAGGTATATAAAAGCCAGATAAGTGTTCCCTATCAATGGTGGGCAGGAGAAACAGCATCTAAATTTTTCATAACCCTTCGTGATGAGAAGAAAATACTGGGGACTGAGTGCCCTCAGTGTGCAAAAGTGTTCTGTCCTCCGAAGAAAACATGCCCATTTTGCTATGTGGATACAAAGAACTGGAAAGAGGTTGGGCCCAAAGGGAAAGTTATTACATATACTGTAGTATACAGGCAACTTGCAGCGTTAAAGAAAAATGTGCCTGTTGCATATGGGCTCATACAGCTTGAGGGTTCAGCCAACGCAATGTTGCACTATATTGAAGGAATTGAACCTGAAAAGATTTCAAAAGGAATGGAAGTAGAAGCTGTTTTTGCTGATGAAAAAAGTGCTTCTATACATGCCATTTCTTACTTCAGGCCGGTAAAATAGGAGGTTAGCAATGGAAGCTGCAATAATTGGTGTTGGTATGACCACAATAGAAAAAAGCAAGGTTGGTGAAACGTATGCTGACCTGGCCTGGGAAGCCGTTAACAAAGCATTGAATGATGCCGGTTTAGGAATTGATGATATTGATAATGTCATTACCACTTCCAGTGATTTCTGGGATGGCAGAACCATATCGTGTATGGCAGTAGGAGATGCCAGTGGGGTTAGATATAAAAACTGCTCTGCTGTTGAAGGTGATGGAACATTTGGGGCAGCATATGCACTTGCACGCTCACTTTCCGGTGATTATAAAACAACACTGGTAACAGCACACAGTAAAGGATCTGAAAGTATCTCCAGCATCATTACCAATGCGGCGTTTGATCCTATATATGAGCGTGGGTTGGGTTTGGATATGATTTCGGCATGTGCAATGCAGGCAAGGGCATATATGCATGCTACTGGGACAACACCGGAACAGCTTGCACTGGTTTCATGCAAAAATCATAAAAATGCAAAGGATAATCCCTATGCACAGTTGCCAATGGATATCACGGTGAAAGATGTATTGAGTTCAGAAATGATAGCAGATCCACTTCATAAATTGGATTGCTCACCGGTTTCTGATGGGTGCTGTGCAATTATTATAGCCAATGCTGATTTTGTAAAAAAGATTAAAGCTAAGCCAGTATGGATTAAAGGTGTAGCATTCTGCAGTGATGCATATTTTATGGGCGATAGAGATTTATCAAAAGCTAAAGCACTGGAAGAAGCTGCAAAGAAAGCATATTCAATGGCAGGTATTACAAATCCGCAAAATGAAATTAATGTGGCAGAAATATATGATGCATTTACCTATCAGGAACTTATGTGGATTGAAGGACTGGGTTTGGCAGAATATGGAAAGGCAGGTTTGATGCTTGAAAAAGGCATATTTAACCGGGATGGTAAGCTGCCAGTAAATCCATCAGGTGGATTATTAAGTGGTCACCCCGTCATTGCGGCAGGTTTGTACCGAATTGCTGAGGTTGTGTTGCAATTGCGTGGTGAAGCAGGTGGGCGGCAGGTTAACGCAAAACGTGGTGTTGCCCATGGTGTCAATGGATTATGTGGACAATCCCATTGCGTATGGGTTCTTGATAAAGAGAAATAGGAGGCAATTATGGCAAAGCGAAGAGTTGCAATTGTTGGAACCGGTCAAACTCATCATCGAAGCCACAGGCCCGATGTTAATGGGCAGGAATTAATACATGAAGCAGTAACCCGTGCACTGGAGGATGCTGATCTTTCCATAAAGAATATTGATGCTATAATCATTGGCAACATGGATCACTTTGAAGGTATCAATTACGTTGATTGCTGGAGTATCGATGGTTCAGGTGGATATCATAAACCGGTTATTAAATTAACAACTGGTGGAACAACAGGTAGTACTCTGGCAATAGGTGGATACCATTTTGTAGCATCAGGAATGTTTGATAAAGTTTTAATCATTGGCTGGGAAAAGAATTCTGAGTCAGATACTACAGGAGCTATCACTACTGCATTTGACCCTGTGTGGGATAGGTTGGTTTTTGCAGGAGCTATCTCCGGACTTGCCGTTGAAGCGCAAAGCTACATGGCAAAATATGGAGCAACTGACAGGGATGGAGCACGGGTATCAGTGCGTGACCGCAAGCATGCATGTAATAATCCTCATGCACAGCTTAGAAAAGAGGTTACACTGGAAGAGGTTTTAGCATCACCAATGCTTGCTGACCCCATTCATCTTCTTGATGTGTGTCCCCGCACCGATGGTGCATGTGCAGTGATAATGGCAAGCGAAGATTATGCAGAAAAAATAACATCAACACCTGACTGGATATGGGCAACAGCAAACAGGCATAAATATACATATTTAGGCGATGTGAACTGGGGCGAGCTTGACAGTATGGCTGAGGCCTCAAAGGATTTGTTTAAAAAGTGTGGTATTACTGAACCACGAAAGCAGATTGATGTTATTGAAATGTATCAGCCATATTCGTTTGCCGGTATAATCTGGATTGAGGATATGGGAATAGTCCCACGTGGCAAAGGAGCAGAATATATATGGAGTGGTGCAACAGATATGGGAGGTGAACTTCCCATTAATCCTTCCGGAGGAGTAATTGCATGTAATCCTATTGGTGCTACTGGTTTAATACGCTGTGCAGAAGCTGCATTGCAGGTTATGGGCAAGGCTGAAGCAAGGCAGGTTCCTGATGTCAACTTTGCTGTAAGCACAGGTTTTGGTGGCTGTATGTGGACAGATATGCTTTTGCATGGTAAAAAGAAACCCAATCTATAGGAGGATACAATGGAAAACATTGAATATATAATCATAGAATCGGGGAAAGCTGTACAACCGTTTAATTATTCAGTTGGAATGTATGGGAGTAAATTTTTTCATGAGTTAAAAAATAACAGGAAATTTGTAGGTGTGCGCTGTCCAAAATGCAAAAAGGTCTATGTGCCACCAAGAAAAGTGTGTGGTGACTGCTTTGTTGAAATGAAAGAATTTGTAGAAGTTGGTCCAAAAGGTACAATAGGTACATTTACTATTTTACGATTTGCATTTATTGATCCTGAAACTGGAACACAGAAACCCATACCCTACGGCTACGGATTTATAAAGTTAGATGGTGCTGATACATTATTTCAGCACTATATTGATGTTCACGATGAATCAAAAGTAAAAATTGGTGCACGAGTTGAGCCCGTTTTTTCTGATGAAAAGAAGGGCAACATTAAAGACATCCTGTATTTCAGGGTCATTGATTGACTATGAGTATTATTGAATTACATAATGATGTGAGGGCGGTGATAGATGAAGGAGCTTTTGCCATGGTACTTATCACCGGTACTGATAAAGTCCGTTCAGGCTATGGTAATGGTGATAGTATACTGGTAGATTTTGATCACCGAGTATTTGCAGTTGCTGATGCAACAGAGCGCTTTCCTCACGCATCACGCTTACTGCTTTCAAATATTGTAAGTGGTTTGCAAACAATTCCTCAAAGCAGTGATGAGTGGTTACACTATCTAAATGGAATTTATGCCAGTCAGGAATATCATTTAAAATCCACACTGAGTTTGATAGCACTTCAAAAACAGGAGTCTGTTTTACGGGCATTTATTGCACATGGTGGCGATAGTTCATTACAAATATATAACAGGCAGAATAAGAGCCTGGTGTACAAAACGTCGGTGAATATGAATTTTGCCGGAAGAAGCAAGCACATTGATTCAATTGATTGTATACCACTGCAAGATCAGTTACGAGTTATTTTGTATAGTGACGGATTTCAGGATATTATCAAGCATTGCAGTATTGTAATGGAAGATTTGCTTCATGTTCCATTGATAGAAGCTATAACGCATATTATTGATAAGGTTGGGAATTTGGACCGTGAAGAGTATGATGATATAAGCCTTTTGTTATTTGATATTCCTGAAATATATACGGTAAATACGAAGGGAATTCTGATGGGTGGGACCACAAGACTGCAGGAGCAGAAAGTCAAAGAATCAATCAGTATCCATGATTATAATTCTTTGATTAGGATAATGTAAAAATGATTTCTGATAATATTGATTGGTCATTCAATCATATGGATGGAGATTCAAATGAAAATTAAGGAACGCTCAGATATTTTTGATATACGACGTGCACAGCTTACCTCTGCTACTTACAATGTGGTGAGTAAGAAGGGGTATTATAATTTCACTATAAAGGATATTGCCCAGGAAGCAGGTATGTCAACAGGGTTGATCCACTATTATTTTAAGAATAAACAGGACCTGCTTTTAAATTTACTCAGAGAGATTAATCGTAATATTAGAACATCATTACAGCATGATCTTGAACACCTGTCGGACCCTGTTGACAGATTAGCTGCTTTTATAGAACGGGCATGCAATCTGGTAATGCAGGAAAAGAATTACTTCTATGTGCTTCTGGATTTCTGGACACAGCTGAACCATAATGAACGGATGCGCACTGCTATTCAGAAACTATATACAAGCTATCGAGATGTATGTTCAGAAATTTTAAATGAAGGGATAGAGCAGGGAAAATTCAATAACATAGATATCAGGTATACCGCTACCATGATTGTTTCCATGGTTCAGGGTCTTATTATTCAATATGTTATAGATCCTGATGCATTTGATTATGCGCATTATGCACATAAAATAAAAAATCAAATAATTGAAACTATACTTAACAAAGGAGGTCAATGATGGAATTTGGGTTCAGTGAGGAGCAGCTTTTATTCAGGGATACAATATATAAATATGCAAAAAATGAAATTGTTCCCCTGTGTGAAGAAGCTGATTTAAAATCAGAGTTTTCATTTGAAATCTGGAAAAAGTTAGGGCAAATGGGTCTTTTAGGTTTGCCATTCCCAGAAGAATATGGTGGTCAGGGAGCCGATGTGGTAACATGTTGCCTTGCTGGTGAAGCGTTGGGTCATGCTGGTGTTGATAGCGGGCATTTATTAGCATTAGGTGCACACACGTATTTATGTACTGATACTCTATACAAACATGGAAATGAAGAACAACGTAAAAAATATGTACCAAAATTAGCCAGTGGTGAATGGATTGGATGTATGGGATTAACAGAACCTGGTGCTGGTTCTGATGCTGCATCACTACAAACAACTGCAGTTAAAAAAGGCGATAGATGGATATTGAACGGTTCAAAAACATTCATTACCAATGCCCCGGTTGCAAATGTATGCGTTGTATATGCCACTGTGGATAAATCAAAAAAACATGCTGGAATAACAGCATTTATCGTAGAAAAAGATTTTAAAGGTTTTTCTACAGGGAAGCCATTCCATAAAATGGGTGTCAGAGCATCAACTACCTCTGAAGTGTTCTTTGAAGATTGTGAAGTCCCTGAAGAAAATGTACTGGGTAATATTGGCGAAGGTTTTATGTATGCTCACCAGACGTTGGAATGGGACCGCAGCGCGTTGCTTGCACCATTTGTTGGTGGAATGCAGTTCATGATAGAACAGTGTGCACGGTATGCTTCTGAGCGTGTGCAGTTTGAGAAGCCAATTAAAAGCTTTCAGGCAATTCAGCATAAATTAGCTGATATGAAGGTGGTACTTGAAGCAGCCAGACTGGCAGTATACAGGGTTGCATCACTGAAAGATGCAGGATACCCAATAAACCATCTGCAGGCATCCATTGCCAAAGCTTTTGTTGGTGACTGGGGGTTTAAGGTTACTTCAGAAGCTGTACAGATATTTGGTGGGTATGGGTATATTCATGATTATCCTGTGGAACGAATGCTGCGCGATGCAAAATTAGCTCAGATAGGTGGTGGCACTTCTGAAGTACAACGATTGATTATATCCCGATTGTTGGCATTATAATCTGGTGGCATATTAGGAGGTAAAAAATGAATTATGAATTAAACGATATACAGAAATCAATAAAGGAAAACTTTAAAAAATTCTGTGAAAATGAAATAAAACCACATGCAGCTTTGCTTGACATTGGTGATGAGAAATCTGTTGAGATTTTGAAGAAGAATATTAAAAAACTGGGTGATTTAGGCTATTTAGGCATGATTCATGAGGAAGAATACGGAGGAACAAATCAGGATCTTATAAATTTTGCCATTGCAGGTGAAGAAGTTGCAAAAGCCTGTGCTGCTACATTTCTATCAGCAGGCGCAAGCTGTGGTTTATGCGGTATGCCTATACGGCTTTTTGGATCAAAAAAGCAAAAGGAAAAATATTTACCAGGGATTATATCGGGTGACATCATTGGCAGCTTTGGGTTAACTGAGCCGCAGGCAGGATCAGACGCGGTTGCTATCGCCACAACTGCAAAAAAGAAAGGCGATAAATGGATTTTAAACGGCACCAAAACATTTATTACCAATGCTCCCATTGCAGATGTGTGCCTGGTCATGGCATATAATGATAAGGAAGCAGGACCTGCTAATGGTGTTACAGCATTTCTTGTTGATAAAGGAACACCTGGTTTTTCAACAGGAAAGCCATTTGAAAAGTTAGGATACCGTGGTTCACCAACATCAGAAGTATTCCTGGAGGATTGTGAAGTTGGTGAAGATGCAGTGTTGGGCGAAGTAGGCAAGGGCTTTATTCAAGCAATGCAGACACTGGAGTTTGGAAGGATTGGCATGGCAACAGTTTCACTGGGTGTTGCAATGGCATGCATGGAAGAGGCTGTGAAATATTCAGCTGAACGTAAAGCTTTTGGCAAGCCAATAAACAGATATCAGGAAATTTCATTTAAACTGGCTGATATGATGATACTCACTGACCTTTCACGGCTTTTGATTTATAAAGCTGCGTGGGCCAAGCAAACCAATAATCCAGAAGCTGCCATATTGGCTTCATGTGCAAAATTATTTGCAAGTGAAGCAGCTACTCAGATTTCTAGCTGGGCACTGCAGATACATGGTGGTTATGGGTATATTAAAGAATTTCCTGTTGAGCGCCTATACCGTGATGCAAAGTTGGGTGAGATAGGCGAGGGTACATCTGAAATTCAGAGGATCCTCATAGCCCGTGACCTGTTACAGAAATATGGAAGTTGATATGAGGAGGTGAAACAATGGCTATTGACAAAAAATATATTGGCAAACAATGGCCAACGATGGTCTATGAGGTTGGCAAAGAAAAGGTAAAGGAATTTGCAAAAGCTATTAAAAGTACCAGCCCGTATTTTATAGATGATGAATTTGCTGCACAATCAAAGTATAAAACTATTGTTGCCCCTCCAACATTTGCTGTAGTGTTTGGAGCCAAACTCATTGAACCAATATTTTTTGATAATGAGCTTAACCTCAATTTAGCAATGCTTGTACATGGAGAGCAGGAGTTTGAATTTTACAATGTGGTAAAATCGGGTGATGTGCTGTATTCAGATGCAAAGATAGTAAATATTGAGAATAAGGAAAAATTAGATGTAATTGCAATTGAAATCATGACCAGAAATCAGGAAAAGAAAGATGTATGTAAAGGAATTTATACTTTTGTGGTGAGGAAATAGTTATGAAAACAATGGATTCACACAAAACAATAAGTGTTGGCGATAGTTTCAAGGTAAATCAGGAAGTTGATAAATACAGGGCTATCTACTATGCTGGTGCATCGGGTGACTTTAATCCCATTCATATTGATCCTGAATTTGGTAAAATGGTGGGTCTTGGTGGTGCTATATTGCAGGGTTTGTGCACACTGGGATTTACCGCTGATGCAATTACCACATGGGTAAGTGACCCGGGACGGTTGAAGAAGTTGAAATGCAGATTTGCATCGCCAGTGCGTATGGGGGATACGCTGACTATTGAAGGGACAGTATCAGAGGTACAGCAAAGCAGAGCAAAACTTACTGTTACAGTAAAAAATCAGGATGGCATTGAAGTATTAACAAAGGTTCAGGCTGAAATAGAGATATGATATATAGGGGCTGTCCCAAAAGAGGTCGTTGAGTAAATTTTGCAAACATTATATCGTAATACTCGCTCATTTCGATACAATTTTGCCATAAAATCTGGCAAAATTACTCAATGAGCGTTGCAAAATTTGTATCGAAACGCCTTTTGGGACACCCCCGTGTTGATTGGCCTTATCATTCAACAGGCATGAAATAACTATTATATATTTTTATCTTCCTATCATTGTTAAATAATGAAAAAAGTTTTTGTTTCATACTATTTGCATGTGGTGATGTTTTATATATATTGTTTTGCTCCTCAGGGTCCTGTGATATATCATACAATTCATATTCTATCCCATAATGTGTAGGCATATAAATAAGTTTTAGATTGTTTGCAACGATGCTACGGTGTTTTGCTATGGTAATCAGATTGTCATAATATGGTGTTACTGTGATCTCATCATGGTGATTAAAATCTATGGTTGATATGCCAGTTATATCAGGATACATTATTCGTTTTTTCTGAAAGAAAAAATTTCCAGTATTGTCAAACCATATACCAGTTTCACAATATGCATCAAATGTACGGTTATGGTTTTTCATAAGGGATGTTCCATCAAAGGATTGCGGTTGTTGTATATTTAAAAGATCAAGAATTGTAGGTGCAATATCTATTGCACTTCTGACAGCTGTGTATACCTGGTGCGGGATACCAGGTCCAGAAAAAATACAGGGTATTATCAGGCTGTATTTACCACGAAGATGTTCCCCATGCCCCATTCCGTATTCATGCTCATAGAGGTTCTCGCCATGATCGGATACAATAATGATGATGGTATTGTCGTAAAGGTTTTTATCTTTGAGATACTGCATTATGGTGCCTACAGCTTCATCAAATGCATACAGACACCCATCATAGAGTGCACGAATATATTCTATCTCCTGTAATGAAGGCTCATATTCTGATGCAACGCCGCTGCTATCAAGAGATACCACTCTATTTTTTGAATATTTAAAAGGGCCCTTATATGAAGTATCAGTAAAATAGTTGTAGTATGGGTAACAGGCGGGGTATGGAAAATGCGTAATTGAAAAAAATGTTGTGATGAAAAATGGCTTTTTTGTATGAATACTTTTGCTGATTTCAGATTTAATGTCATCAATAACAAACTGCGGGTCGGCAAATTCAGCAAATTCGCGAATTTCAGGAAACAGTGTAAATCCAATTCTATTAGTTAAAAATGGCAAAAGAAATGTATGGTTTTTAAGTATTATCTGTTTTATCATGACACGCATGTTGAATGTTGGCGCTTTCACTGTATCAAAGCCCAAGTTAATGCGGGGAAAAATATCAGCAGCAAAATCACCAACAACACTTGTATAATACCCGTAATCGTTTAATACTGTTGCAAGGGTAACAAAATTCATGTTTCGTGATTGTGCTGTTGGGAACATATGGCCAATCCCGTGTTTGGCCGGAAGTTGTGAGGTTACAATACTTACCCACGCAGGAAATGTTCGTGGTACTACCGTATAAACATTGGTGCAGGTGGTTCCCTGTGCAATCAGCGTGTCTATGTTTGGTGTTGTTTTGCGGTGATAACCAAATCCGCTGAAATGGTCAGGTCGCAATGCATCAGAAGCTAAAATAATAATATTGGGCTTTTCATGTGTGTTTTTATATGAGATAGTTCCTGTAACAGTAACTATCAGTACAATCACAGCTATAAAAAGAGCTGTTGCAACAAATTTCCATCTATTAAACAGGATAATCAGTATATCGATGATATCATTCTTACGTTTTGCTAAGTAAGTGAATACAGGAAGTAGCAGTGCTACTGAAAATGGAGCAAGAATACATATTTGTATTATTTCAATTACAACAGGTGAAAGGTTATTTGTAAGAGCTATCTGAAAATAGTTATATACAATATTTTTATTGAATATAGTTTCCTGATATAATTGCGGATATAATACAATACTTTTACAAAGCTGAAGAAAAATAATAGTAAATGTTAAGATTGCCGAAGAGTAGAAGGTACGCTTGGAATATATAGCTTTATTAAGTAGGCTCAAAATCTGCCGTATACCGTGGTTAAAAAAAATACTCAATATAATCCCTAAACAAGCGTAAACAACTATTATTTTTACAACGTACAGTACTATCAAAAATTTGTAACGATAGAGAATAAAATGTACAACATCGGTACTGGTATTGCCCATATATGAAAATGACATATTAAATATGATGGCATAAAGAAACAAAGCACCAGATACAAGCAATCCTGGTAAGTATATATTTTCATATGATAATATTTTCTTTTTACCGTTTTTGTTCACCATAATCCTCAAGGAATAGAATTGTATATGCTTAAAACCTTTTTTAATTGGTGCGGTTATATATCAAGTAAAAAATGAAACACGTATGGATATTCAATCAATGTGTAATATGCCTATCAGGTTCTGCAATTTCAAGGAAAATAATGAATTTAAGTTAAAATATCAAAATATGTTGAAAATATTAACAATTTTGTGATTATGGTGTCAAAATGGTTCTGGATGTAATTGGGATGCCCCGAAATAAATCTTGGTATAACTCCAGGATGGGGTGGTATACAACGCATGGCACGCCTATTAGGCAGAAGCAAAGCTCTTGAGTTAATTCTTTTAGGTAAAAGACTAACCGCAAAAGAAGCTCTGGAAATTGGGCTAATTGATAAAATATTTTTTGCTGAAACATTTCACCAGGAAACAATGGAATTTGCAAATCAATTGGCTAAAAAGGCTCCATTAGCAGTACAAAGCATTCTTAAAGGGATGATAACAGGTATTGAAAAAGGGATTGAAGAAGGATTAAAAGTGGATAGAGAATGTTCAGAAATGCTTGCAAAAACAGAAGATGCTGCTGAAGGATTTATGGCATTTGCACAAAAACGTGAGCCTGTTTTCAAGGGCAGGTAGTTTATTACATAAAAATTATATTTTTATAATGGTACATATACCAGCTGGCATGAACAGCTGGTATATGTTTATTAATTTCAAATATTTTAATAGTTATCGCACAATAGCTCAAAATAGCTTTGTGGATGCAGACAGGTTGGACATTTTTCAGGTGCAGATTCACCTTCATGGATATAACCACAATTGCGGCATTTCCACTGTACTTTTTTATCCTTCTTAAACACTTTACCTTCTTGAATATTTTTCATTAATGCCAGGTATCGCTGTTCATGGTGCTTTTCAACTTCTGCAACCTTTCTAAAAAGAAACGCTATTTCAGGAAAACCTTCTTCTTCGGCAATTTTTGCAGCTTCAGGATACAATTTTGTGTGCTCTTCATTTTCACCTGCTGCGGCAGCTTTTAGGTTTTCCACAGTGGTGTCAATAACACCAGCAGGATAACTTGCCTGTATCTCAACCATACCGCCTTCTAAAAAGCTGAAAAAACGTTTGGCATGTTCCTTTTCGTTAAGTGCAGTCTCCTGAAAGATAGCAGCAATCTGCTCATAGCCTTCCTTTTTGGCAACGGATGCAAAGTAATCATATCGCGTGCGTGCCTGAGATTCCCCTGCAAATGCCGCTAACAAATTCTTTTCGGTTCTTGTTCCTTTTGCACTTTTTGCCATAGGATAAACCTCCTTAAGAAATTTTAATTATTCTGAACCACGTTTTCCCAGTATCTTATCATACTGGAGAATTCCGTTAACAGAATCTTTCACCATCTTTATACGCTCAAGTATGCTGCTTGCATTTGCTTCTTCTTCTACCTGTTCTTTAATAAACCAGTGCAGCATAACCTCAGTAGCGTAATCCTTTTCCTGGCGGGCTATATCAGCTAAATTATAAATAAGCGACGTCACATGCTGTTCATGTGTATAGACAGCTTCAAATACATCTAATGGAGATTTCCATTCAGATTGTGGTTTTTGAATTGCATCTAATACTACACGGCCTCCACGTTCAACTATGTAATGATATAGTTTCATTGCATGCTGTTTTTCTTCTTCAGCTTGGATTTCCATCCATTTTGCAAAACCTGATAAATTAGTTGATTCAAAATATGCTGCCATAGCTAAATATAGATATGCTGAATATAGCTCCGCATTAATTTGCTTATTGAGTGCTTCTTCCATCTTATTAGATAGTATCATGTTTTTCCTCCTTAACAGAAGAATTAAAGTTTATTTAAATCCCCAATATCCGTCTTGCAGGATATGAAATTCTACTATGTTATTTCGAATCCCGATTTTATCGGGATGCTTGTTAACATTAAGATTTCTCCTCACTGCGTTCGTCGAAATGACAACCTTAGCATTGTCATCTCGAATCCAGATTTGTAGGGATAAGAAATCTTTCACCTGTCATCCTGAAGTGCGCCAGCACTGAAGGATCTCGCCGTTTCAGATGAGATCCTTTTTCCCACCACAACCGATTTAATTGGGGAAAGGATGACATTATTAATTAAGATTTCTCCTCACTGCGTTCGTCGAAATGACAATGTAAAAAGATCGTTCGTCGAAATGACAGTGTAAAAATACTCCTATTAACAATTCAATATTTTAGCTATGCCTTCCACAAGCCGTGTAAGTTGCAATATTCACGTACTGTGAAGCTTTGAGCATCAACTTTAAACAGTGCAACAGGCTTTTCACCTGGTTTTAAGAATTGCCTGTAGGCTTTGGGGCCTGCAATCAGCTGTATCCATTCAATGTAATGCTTCTCTTCCATTGGATGTTCAACGCTGCCAACCTGTACCTTTATGCCTTCAGCAGTTTTTTCAACGGCTGGTACATGTTTTTCTTTTGAAGCATCAACGGTGTTTTCAACCTGCAGCTTCATGGGTTGACCACAGCACACAAGTTCGCCTTTGCCTTCATGAAGCACTTCAACAATATTGCCACAAATTTCGCATTTATACACTTCAAGTTGTTTTGTAGCCATATTTGGTCCTCCTTGTTTTATAATAAAGTAGTTAAAATATTACGAAACTTTTCCTTTAAAAACCCTGTAAACGTATATTGTGTATGCCAGTACTACAGGCATACCAATAAGAGCAATAATGAACATAATTTTTAATGTCAGCTGAGTTGATGATGCATTGAATATGGTCAGGTTATATGCTTCAATGGTTGATCTCACAAGATTGGGATATAATGCAGCACCTGCCATAACCCACAGTGATACAAATGAAACTGATGAGCCAATAAATGCATTGAATGGCCGGTTATCTCTGTTACATACATACACATAACTCAAAGAAATTGCATACACAAGTGCACCAAGCCAGCCAGATAAATTTGATACAATTGAAGGCAAAAATCCAATAGAAAGAGCTATCGCCAGTATAAATAAGAAAGCATTGGCAATAATTAGTTTGTTCATTAAAGCTTTTGCACGCCTGGCAACATCGCCTTCAATTTTATACGCTGCCCAGGTACATCCCTGAAGAAGTATTGCCGATAACCCCAAAAGGCCAATGACAAGTGGAAATGGCCTTAGCAGTGTAAAAAAGCTACCAGTAAAATTCATGTTTAAATCAATTGGGATTCCGTAGATAATGTTTCCCAGTGCAACCCCAAACAGCAACGACGGTAAAAAGCTGCCAATGGTAAAAGCCCATGCCCACAGTTCCCTGCGCTTTTCATCGTAATACCAGAATTCCATTGAAACAGCCCTGAAAATGAGAGCAAATAGCACCAGCATCAATGCCAGGTAAAATCCGCTGAAAACGGTAGCATACGCAAAGGGGAATGCTGCAAAAAGTGCAGCACCGCCTGTAATAAGCCACACTTCATTGCCATCCCATACAGGCCATATTGAATCCATAACCTGCTTTTGTTCTTTTTCATTTTTTGCCAGCGCAGGCATAAGGCTTGCTATGCCTAAATCAAACCCATCAAGAATTGAGTAAGCAGTTAATAAAAATCCTATAATAAAAAACCATATATTCTGATATACACTTATATCCATTGTGAAACCTCCAGTTGCATTAATATGATTCTGCCTGAGGGCCTTTCTTTATTATTTTTACAAGTATTGTTATAAAAAGAACCACCAGTAAAAGATAGATAAGTGAAAATATAATGAGCGATAGCAACACGTGTGTTGCCGGGACAACGGTTGAAACTGCATCAACAGTTTTCAGCACCTTATACACAGCCCATGGCTGGCGGCCAACCTCAGCAGCAATCCAGCCAAATTCATTGGCAATGATTGGCAGGGGTATAGCAAACATCAGCACATATAAAAACCATTGTGCAGTAAAAAGTTTTTTCTTAAGTAAAAGGAATAATGCAATCAAACTCATCAACGCAAAAAGTGAACCTAACCCAATCATAACATGATATGAAAAATAGGGAAGAAGTACGGGTGGCAGTTCATCTTCAGGGAACGCATCACGCCCCTTTACTTCGGCATTGGGATCAAAGTAAGCAAGCAGACTTAATAATTTTGGAATCTTAATTTCAAAATAGGTCTTCTTTTCACTTTCAACAGGTATTCCAATAATAGACATGGGTGCACCCTGTTGTGTTTGCCACAGAGCTTCAAATGTTGCCATTTTTTCAGGTTGCAGGTTTGTTACCTGTACTGCATGTAAGTGCCCTGAGGCAAACTGCACCAGTGACATGATGCAAAAGACAATAATTGCAGTTTTTAATATATTCTGAGCTTCTTTTGTATGCTGCTGCTTAATTATATACCATGCTGCTACCCCCGCAGCAAAAAGGCTTCCTGAAATCCAGCCAGCAATAATCACATGAATAAACCGTACCAGCGTTGAAGGATTGAGTGCAGCAGCCCAGAAATCAGTTAATACTGCCCTGCCACCTTCAATGGCAAAGCCAGCAGGTGTTTGCATCCATGAATTTGCAATGATAATCCACAGGCCTGATAGGTGGGAACCAAAGAATACTAAAAATGCTGAAAGCAGGTAAACTTTTTTTGAAACTTTATTGCGTGCAAAAAGCAGCACACCTAAAAATACCGACTCAAGGAAGAACGCAAAGATACCTTCAGCTGCAAGTGGTGCACCAAAGATATCGCCAACCATTCGTGAGTATTCAGCCCAGTTAGTGCCAAAAGAAAATTCTAACACAATGCCAGTGGCCACACCCAGTGCAAACACAAGCCCTAAAATTTTAATAAAGAAAGTAGATATTGTTTTGAATAACTCTTCGTTTGTTTTATAAAATTTATATTCAAACAGAAAAACCAGTAAGGTAAGCCCTAATGTAAGTGAAGGGAAGATGAAATGAACGCCAGCAGCCAATCCAAATTGAATACGTGATAGCATTACAACATCCATGTGAAAACCTCCAAATTAATTATTTGTACAATAAAAAGGATATGCAGCGGGTGCATATCCTTTAATTAATGGTATCAATCAACAGGTTCAAACTGATCTTTTTCAGCACCACACACGGGGCAAACCCAGTCATCAGGTAAATCTTTAAAAGCTGTTCCAGGTTTTATCCCGTTATCAGGATCACCTTCTTTGGGATCATAAATGTATCCGCATACCGTGCATTCAAATTTTTTATCCATGTATTAGACCTCCTATAAATTTATCTTGTAATAAACTACAAGCCCTCATGCTACCTCTATGGTGCTTTTAAAAAAAAGCAACATGGTTATCCTCACATGTAATAGCATCACCATGTTATAACAGTTCAGGTGTATAGCCAGCTTCTTTTATAGCTTGCATCACAATAGATGCATCTAAAGAGCTATCGACCATAACCATTTTGGTGGTTACATTACATTGCACCTTTGCAGCAGGATCTTTTTCGTTTATTGCTTTTGTAATATGCATTACGCAGTGATTGCACATCATGTCATTAACACGGAATTGCATTGTTACTCCTCTTATCCATTGTTTTAGTATGGTACAGTATAAAACATAAATTACAAGTAAAATTTAAAATAATCTATCTCAACATCGTCTATCACATATAGAGGTGTTGATAGAATGTTTTTATAGTGCTATTCATCGTTAGTAATTGTAGCACATATAATGTAATTATCACAAATTTACAATTATTACAAAATTTTGTCAAGCAATTTATAAAAAAAGAATTGTAAAAAGATTTCAGTATAACTAAAACTTTCAGGAACAAAAGATTTAATGTGATGAGCACTCTTTACAGATGCCTTTTAATGTGATTTGATACTGTTCAATTGTATGGCCGTCTATTGATTCAGGCATGTTGACGTAACGGGTAATATCCAGGTCATATACCCTTCCGCACTGCGTGCAGGTAAAATGACCATGTGGCTGAACCGTTATATCAAAACGCGCCTCAACGTTGTCAAGAACCAGCATGCTTGCCAGGCCTTCCTGAACAAAAAGACTCAGTGTATTATATACAGTAGTTTTGGAAAGAGTTGGTATATGTGGCAAAAGCGCTGTATAAATCTCATCAACAGTTGGGTGCGTTCTGTTCTGGTCTAAATACTCCAGAATCTTCAGTCGCTGATATGATGGCGAAATCCCCTTGGCTTCCAGGTAATGTTTATATTGTTCCATTGTGGTCCTCATTGTAATAATAAATTGGACTCATTATGCAATTATATAATACATAATACTGTAGTAAAAGTCATCTTAAATTTATAATTTTTCAAAAACCTGTTGGGCGATAGTTCCCAGCAATGGTTCATCAGGTACATACTGGACCTTAATGGAAGGAAGCAGTTGCCATCCCATTTCCGCCAATACCGCTTCTACCTGTGCAACGCTTTGGCCGCCCCAGCCGTATGAGCCAAAGGCCAGCCCCACACGATTCTTTGGTGCAAGCCCTTTACAGTAGGTCAAAAAAGCAGCAACAGTTGGCAGCATATTGTTGTTAAGCGTAGGAGAGCCAACACAGATATACTTTGCATCAAGTACTTCGGTCATGATATCAGAAATATGGATGGTTTTTAAATCATAAAGCTGTGCAGGAATATTTTTTTCCTCAAAGGCTTTTTTTATTGCATGTGCAATGAGTTTAGTTGAATTCCACATGGTGTCATAAATGATTAACGCTTTTTCTTTTGTTTTATTGGCAGCCCAGTTGTGGTATTCAGTCACTATCGCCTTTACATGGTCTTTCCATATAATCCCATGGCTGGGTGCAATCATGGCAATATCCAGTGTGCTTACCGCATCAAGCACCTTCTGAGTTTGTTTATCATACGGCAATACAATGTTAGCATAGTATTTTTTTGCCTCATACATGATGATGTCCAGCGGATATTCTGTGTCAAAGCGTTCGGATGTTGCTATATGCTGTCCAAAGGCATCGTTGGAAAATAGAATTTTAGTTTCAGGCATATAACAGGCCATGTTGTCAGGCCAGTGTACCATCTGCTCAAGGATAAATTGCAGCGTGGTTTTCCCTAACGAGATACTATCGCCCGTCTTCATGACTTTGTAATTCCAGTTCTTTTTGTAATGAGCCTCTAAGCCCTTTGCGCCATTGGGTGATGTGATGAGCATTGCGTTGGGACACAACTCCAGAAGTTTTGGCAGCCCGCCTGAATGGTCCATTTCAACATGATTAGAAATAATAATGTCAATCTTTTCAGGATCAACCACTTTGGAAATGCGTTCAATCATTTCATCATACAGATAGTATTTAACAGTGTCAATAAGGGTAATCTTTTCATCCATGATAAGATACGCGTTATATGTAGACCCGCGTTGTGTCATATAACCGTGGAAGTTGCGCAAATCCCAGTCAATGCCGCCAACCCAGTATATAAAGTCATTCAATGCAACAGGTTTCATGTTATCCTCCGTTGAAATGGTATATTTTCTGTACTCATCATTGTTACAGTTCTGGTGCAAAAATAGTATATGAATTTAATATTAAATATAACTTCAATTTTATTTTGTTCAAGAATAAAATTGTAATTATTTTAATTTTGTACTTTTATTGTGCGGGAATTATTGGAACACCAGCTTTTAAAGCTGCTGCCTTAAGTTCTGCATCGAATGTTGCCAGAGTTGCTTTTTTTCGTAAGGATAAGTCTAAATAAACAGCATCATAGGCTGATATTGAATACAAATTTGATAAATTAAAAATATTTGTAGAAAATAGCAATCCATATTCAGTGTCGGTTTCGAGCTTCATAGCATTCAAAAGATTTAAAATTTCTTGTGCTTGAAGTGATGTTATTCTTTTACGTTTAACTGCTATGTAGATAACATTGCATGTTTCGTACCACCAGAGTACAGGTACCAATAGGCTTTTTTTATTAATGTACTTTTTAAAAAAAATTAGTTGATATTGATGAATTTTCATCTGGCAAGAAAAGTGAAGAAGAAAAAGAACAATCAATAACACACGTCATTAATATTTTCTTCCTTCTTTAATATATTCTTTTATATTTACACTTTTATTAATAGATGTTCGTATGTTTTCAAATTTGTGGAATATTTCTTCAATATTGATATTTTCGCTATTGGTATATGGGACAATTTTGGCTACAGGTTTACCCCGTTTTGTTATTATGTATACTTCACCTTTTTCAACATTACTGAGTATTGTTGAAAGGTGCGTCTTTGCATCAAATGAACCTATTGTTTTAGTTTTCATATAACTAGTATAATAAACTGGTTGTATAAATTCAATTAATTCTTCTTGTAATTTTTTATTTTCATTGCTGCTTTTGGACACACAGGTTTGCATAAGGTATAAAGTTGTGCACTGTACAGCAATTCTTTTGATTGGTGCATGGCTTCCAATGATTCATTGTTTAATTGTGGGTTAAAGGTTGTAAATGGCTTTTTGGGTGTATTGAGTACAGGTTTTTGTGTTCCCCTGTACAATGTTTTGTACGATAGTGATAGTAATTGTGTTTTTGCTGTATCATCTAAATGTTTTCCTGTCATTGCAAAATACTCTTCTTCGCATTCCCTGGTAAACTGATATACAGGTTCCAGTGCGTAAGAATCATAGTCCTGCTTTTCAGTAACAGATATATATGTAATCACAAGTATTAATGAAATTACAAGAATCAACGCTAAGAGGGCAATGCGTAGTTGATGTATCATAATTATTTTATGTTCCTTTAAACACTTTGTGTGTCGTAGCAAATTGGAGCTACAGTCACAAAATGGCTGATATACGTTTATATTGCAATAAGAAATTCACTTTTTGGGGTGTTGCAATTGTGGGTTGTAAAAAAAAAAATTAATGCAGGGACATTATATATAGTTATTCATAGTGCTATGTGTTAGGTTGTGAATAACATACTTATTGAGATAAAATGGTATATATGAAATAAATTTTTTTTACATTGACATTTAAAAAATAGAATAGTAATTTTGTATGAATGCAAATTGTAACATACATGGAATTTTATGTTATAAATGATATTTTAAATTAAATAATATAGGAACATTATGAAAGCAATTAGGAAAATTGTAAAACCTGTAAATAATAAGATAATTATTACTTTAAAAGATAACAATGAAGCTGATGAATATGAAGTTATTATTTTGCCTGTTGAAAACAAAAATAACCAAAAGATAAAAAGTAAGAAAAAGTTTTTAGATTTAGCAGGTAAAATTAACATTGATAGTAAAACAATTAGTAAATTGAGAGAAAAAAGCATATTATGATTCTTGTTGATACAAGCATTATCGTTGAATACTGGAAAAATCCTAAAAGAGAGTATACAGACGTATTTATTACACAGGATATTGCTATATGTGGTATTGTACAGGCCGAATTGATATATGGTGCACGTTCTAATAAAGAAGTTGAAAAAATTATTTCTGCACTTGAATGTTTCAATTTTATAGATATAGATAAGGAAGATTGGAATGGCATTGGTAAATTTTTACATAAATTAAGAATAAAGGGTGTAAAAATACCATTTCAGGATGCTATAATTGCATATTTAGCTGTAAAAAATAATATACCCTTATGGACACGTGATAAACATTTTGAATTGATACGTGATGTTATAAAAGAATTAAAATTATACAAGCCAATCTAATATCCACACCATTTTTCGTAATGCATTATTGTATGTAACACCTTTTGATGATAGAATGCAGTATAATTGTCATTTGGGTCATTTGAGGGTTGAATAATTCTTTGTAAAAAAAAAAATTAATGCAGGGACATTA
>JARYLT010000041.1 GCA_029907515.1 Spirochaetota bacterium
ATGATGGCAGCCAGTGAATTTTTGCTGCAAACCGTGTGGATACCTGTGCAGGCTCAATAATTGCTACCTTAATTCCAAATGGCTCCACTTCATAGCGTATAGATTCTATTAGCCCGGTTAAGGCAAATTTTGTTGCAGTGTATATTGACTCAAAGGGGAAAGGGATACGCCCAACCAGAGAAGACATCGCAATCAGCTTTCCATTTTTCCAGTTACGCATGTACGGGATGAATGACTTGAATATTGCTGCTGCACCAATAACATTTATCTCAAAACATTTTAAGGCTTTTTCCAGATCAATCTCTTCAAAAGGACCAAAAAAGCCAATGCCAACATTGGAAAGCACAGTATCAACTTTTTTAAATTTTTCCAGCACCTTATCGCGGAACTTTGCTATGCGGCTTCTATCGGTAATATCAAAATCTTCCAGATAAAAGTTAGCATTGTCTATGGACTCTAATTCTTGACGGAGAGATTGAAGTAACTCCTTATCTTTATCAAAACCTGCAACAGAATGGCCTTCTTTCACAAGCATTTTGGCCACTTCTCTTCCCATACCATCGGCAATGCCAGTTATTACTATAACATCACTCATATACTTTCCTCCAATTTAAAGATTTTTTTATAATTCTGTTATTATAGTTATGTTATCCTGTGTAATGTTTTCTGTACCAATCCCCCATCTGCTTCATGGATTCTTCAAAATCAGGATATATGAATTTGTACCCTGTTGATTTTAATTTTGTATTATCCACAACATAATCATCATAAAGATATTTAACAGCATCATACTCCAGATCGGGTATTTTGCCTTTTCTGGCTGAAAAATAACCGTCAATTCTTGCAGCTAATTTGATAATGGGCAATGGCATGTGAACTCGTGGCGGTGTGGTTCCAAATACCTTTGCTGCCAAACATAATGCTTCTTCAACTGTTGGATGTGAATCGTCTGAAATGTTATATGCCTGCCCTATGGCTTCTTTTAGCTGTGAAAGATGCACTACAGCAGCTGCTACATCTTCTGCACGTACATTTGACAATAACTGCCTGCCATTTCCGGGAATTGCACCAATCCTGGTTGGTCGTGAAAAAACCTTGCCAGCACCATCATTACAGCGAGGACCATATACTGTACATGGCCTTGTAATGATTGCAGGAAGTCCCTGTTTTATTTTTCCCCAGACTATATTTTCTCCATCTCGTTTGCTTCTGCCATACGAATCCTGAGGTTCACGTGGGCTGGCTTCAGTAAAGGGAACACCTTTATAATATCCATACACACTTGTTGAACCTACATGAACATAACATTTAACTTTATGGGCAAGTGCCAGTGTGGTTATCCTGTCAACACCTTCTACATTGGTATGATAAAGAACTTCATAGGGTGTGGAAAAATTACATATAGCACCAAGATGAAAAACCCTGTCTACATCACCTTCAAAAAGTTTTGGTAGTGTTTCGGGTTTTGTTAAATCGGAAGGGACAAACTCAACACCTAAATTATCAAAAAATGAAGTATCCTTGCGAGGTCGTGATGTCGCACGCACTTTAACACCCTGTTTAGCCAGATATTCAACAAGGTGGCTTCCCATAAATCCTGCAGCACCAGTAACCAGTGTAATCCCTTTATACTGTATCATACTTTCCTCCAGGCAATACACCAACTGTATTGATATGTTATACTTTCTTTACAAAAAGCTCCTCTGATTCTTTTGCTATTTCTTCTTTAGCCTGTTTCAGCCATTCTAAATACATTTCATTAAACTTAACTCCCAGATCAGCTATCAGCCTGACATATACACTCTGCTTTCGCCAGCGTGAAAGATTTTGTGTTCTTCGTTCAAGCTGTTCCTCATACATTTTTATCTGATCATCAATGATTTCCACTGCCCGATCGGGATCTCCAAATCCAAAAAAAGCAAAACGCAACAAAAAAGGGTCTCGCAGCAGCATTTGTTTTTCAGGCGATGAATGAAGCCACCTTGTAAAATCTTTTTTCCCTTCCTCTGTTATGCGATAGCACTTTTTATGAGGCCCACCGTCATCTGACGGAACAATCTCAGTGACTTCAATTAATCCGCTTTCCTCAAGATCTTTTAAACTGGTATATATCTGCCCAAAATTAATTGTCCACATGTGGCCAAAATTCTTTTCTATATGGTCTTTTATGCGATAGCCATGCATATCAGTATAATGAAGCAGACCCAGAATAGCATATTTTATAGACATGAAGATATCCTTTACAAATATTAAATTTTAACTATATACTTTATATATATATACTTTATATATAGTGTCAAGTGTTTTTTTGATTTTTTTAGAAAAATTTTATCCATAAAAAAAGGAATGCACTTCCTGCATTCCTTTTCATACTCTTCAAAGTTTTAAAATTAAATTCTTCTTTACCGCAACTGGGCTGCCACCTTTGTGTCTTCCCAGGTAAACCCTGATTCATTACGACCAAAATGCCCGTATGCTGCTGTTGCTTTATACTTTGGTTTAAGCAGATCAAGGGTTTGAATAATAGATTTTGGTTTTAAATTAAATATTGCTTTTATTCGCTTTTCAATTTCTTCTTCCGGGATGGTATTAGTTCCAAACGTATCAACCATCACTGATACTGGATCCGCAACACCAATAGCGTAGGCCACCTGCAATTCACATCGGTATGCAAGCCCTGCAGCTACAATATTCTTGGCAATATAGCGTCCCATATATGCTGCAGATCGGTCTACCTTTGATGGATCCTTGCCTGAAAATGCTCCACCACCATGTCTGCCCATTCCACCGTAACTATCGACAATAATCTTCCTTCCCGTTAAACCGGTATCCCCATGAGGTCCACCTACTTCAAAGCGGCCTGTTGGGTTAACATATATTGTGGTATTACTATCCCACAAATGTGGAGGAATTACCTTTTTTATCACAAGCTCACGGACCATTTCTTCCAGTGTGGGCAACGTGACTGCACCATCATGCTGTGTTGAAATGACTATTGCACTTATCCGTTTGGGTTTATCATTTTCATATTCAACAGTAACCTGGGATTTTCCGTCAGGGCGCAAAAAATTCACCTCGCCGTTTTTGCGAATCTCGGCTAATCGTTTAACAAGGCGGTGTGCATATAAAATGGGCATGGGCATCAATTCATCGGTTTCAGCAACCGCATACCCAAACATCATTCCCTGATCACCAGCACCCTGTTCCTTAAAAAGTCCCTGGCCTTCAGTAACACCCTGCGAAATATCAGGTGATTGTGGATGAATGAAGACTTCCACAATACAATTTTTTGCATCAAACCCAATTTCAGGTGATGTATAACCAATTTCGGCAATAACTCTGCGAGCTACAGCTTCATAGTCAACGGTGACCGCTGAGGTAATCTCGCCTGAAATAACAACACGGTTGGTGGTAACCAGCGTTTCACAGGCAACACGTGAGTATGGATCACCTTTTATGTGTTCATCTAAAATGGCATCAGAAATCTGATCGGCAACTTTATCAGGATGTCCTTCCGAAACAGATTCAGATGTGAATAAATAATTTCTTCCCATTGTTACGTTTACTCCTTTGCGCTTACAATAATTACCCAACCCGTACTTCTATAAACATTGAAAGGCATATTGCATGAATATGCCTTGTAAGTATGGTTAGAATTTAATATATATATACTGTGATCTATCAGTCTTTCCAGTGGATACACTCAGCTGGACAGCTATCAATAACTTCCTGAATTTTATCCTCTGATGCACCTTTTGAATTTTTAACTTTACTTACACCATCAGGTGTCATTTCAAAAACTTCTGGCAATGTATCAACACAAAGTTCGCATCCTGTACATTCGCTCTGATCAACATACACTTCTTTTGCCATAGGTTCCTCCATTGGTTTAAGATATTTATAGCATTATACTACAAAGGATATCCATTTGCAATTTATTTTGGCTGCTGGGGCTTATCTTGAGGTTTTTCTAAAGCCTTTTGCTCAAAAACACCACCTGATTTTTCTTCACTCAAAAGGTCTTTTTCCAGGCTGCGCGCCCTGTATGACTCTACAACTGAAAGCCCTAAAGAACCTACCATAAAAAGGGCAACCATAACAGTAGTAATTTTGGTGATAATATCAGCAGTTGAAGAACCAAACGCTGTGTTACTGGACCCGCCTAAAATACCCATTCCGGCACTTTTATCCGACTGAAGCAGGATGATGATAATAAGCAGTATTGATAATATTACAAACAATACTGTTCCTATTGAAATAAGTATGCTCATACTGCACCTTTATATATTCAATAAATTTTAAAAATGCTATTATTTGTGCCTTGTTACAACGCAACACGTATAATGTCAAGAAAAGATTGTACTTTAAGGCTTGCACCACCAACCAGCACACCGTCTATGTCAGGCATTGCGTACAACCCTGCAATATTATCCGGTTTAACAGAACCACCATACAACACCGGGATAGTCTCTGCCACGGTATCAGTATACAGCGTTTGCAATGTTTTTCTAATAAAAGCATGCATGGATTGTGCTATTTCAGGTGTGGCAACTTTGCCTGTGCCAATTGCCCACACAGGCTCATAGGCAATAACCACCTTCAGCGCATCTTCAGCAGTCAATCCTTCAAAGGCTTTTACTATCTGCGTTTCAACAGTTGATTCGGATTTTCCCGCTTCACGTTCTTCTAAAAGTTCGCCTACACAGAGCATGGGCGTTATTCCATGAGCTATCGCCGCCACTACTTTTTTGTGTATCATCTCATCGGTTTCACCAAAGATATGCCTGCGTTCCGAGTGACCAATAAGAACGTAAGAAGCTCCAGTATCCTTAACCATTAAGGGCCCAATCTCCCCCGTAAAGGCACCTTCCTTTTCAAAATACATATTCTGAAACCCAACCTTAATAGGCGTTCCTTCACAGGCAGCCTTGACACACACTACATACACCGATGGAGGAAAAATCACTATCTCCCTGTCAGTTTTTTGAAGGCCTTCAGCAATACCCAGAGCAAGGTTTACCGCTTCCCTCTGAGTGGTATACATCTTCCAGTTTCCAGCAAATATCTGTTTTCGTTTTGTATTCATAATACTCCCTTTTTGTGTTATTTTTCCATGCAATAATCCTCAATCTATAAACCACAGATACTATATTTTTTCACAAATGCAACGATTTTACAAAATTTTTTAAAGGGACATTATATGTCATTATCAATGATTATCATATGTATGAAAAGGTTGCAAAGAAATTTTTATAATACATGCAGCATAGTAATCGTCATATACTTGGGGCGATAGTTCCTGATAACAGTCGCAGGTGTTTAATCTTACTTCAGGCTGAAAACAGGACGCAACCGTTTAATCTTTGTGAGGAGAAAACTTATTCTAACCCCGATACTATCGGGGATTTGAAATGACATGTCGGAATAGATGAAGAACACAATATTTGTACACTGTTATTTTGACAACGAATGCACTTACATTGTCATTTCGACAACGAATGTTTTCACCTTGTCATTTCGACGAACGCAGTGAGGAGAAATCTTATGTTATTTCTTTGTCATTCTTTAGTGCTATCACACCTTCAAAATGACCTTGAGTGGCAAAAAGATTTCTCACCCCTTCGGGGATTCGAAATGACATGTTAGGATTTCTCATCCCAATACAATCGGGAATTCGATACGACATTATACTGTTTGGAGGTACATATGCTTCCACATATAACAATGCCTACATCACACAATGTTCAACAAATATTCTCCACCATGAATGTAAAAACCTTTATGACACATTCTCTAATACTTGTAGTCTTATGGTCAGTATTAATTGCAATTCAACAATCGCAGCAACTGTATACAGTAAGCATAATGTGGCAATTCTTACAGTTTTTTTATGGATCAACATTTGCTTTTGAATACACATATACCTGTTGTAAACCCAGACATCAGTGCAACATCCCGCTTGAAACTTTCCAGCCTATGATAACACACCATTACAGGCGCTATACCATACCCAACGCTAAATAGGATAGCCATGCAATACTATAATGGAAATCTGTATTATGTATATAAAGGCTGCCTGTATAAAGATGACAGGATGATTATCAGTTCAGGGAAGGTAAACGATGCCTTTGCAAGTCCCAATGGCATATACTATCTGTCCGAAAACAGGTATATTGCTTTGCACAGATCACCATTATACTGCGAAGTTAAAGGAGCACATTCTATTGCATACAGCCATGAACATACCTGGTTTGCAGTGTATAACGAGGATTTTGTTGCCATTATAAGGCCCAACTGCACATTATATAAAAAATATTCATTTGGTAAATCCATACGCAAGGCATGGATTATATTTGATGACTATTATCAAATTTATGTTTGTGCCGCCTGTGATAATTATCTATACATAACCGATGGAATAAAAACGCGCAGATATTATAGTGTATATTCACTAACAGGGGGCACCGAACAAACTATTTGCCATAGTAATGGATTTTTCATACAAGGCAAATTGATAACAAGCAATGATTTTCTTTCTTCTCAGTATTCATATCCATACGACGTATGTATTGATGTCAACATCGGTCATCCTGTAGATAATGCACTCAGCATTCAAATACCCAAAACCTTACTATCAGACTATTGCTTTGCCTCTATCTTTTCAAGTGACCACTGCGTCTATGCACTTGTAACAAAACAATTACAAAATGACATGTCTTCTCAGGGACCAATTTTTACTGGCAGTAACAATGCCCGTATTACCGGGAAATTTTACTCATACGCATTTGAAATAGCTCGTGATGTTGATGACTGGACTATTGATGCACAGTATTACAGTAGCGTTGGCAATCTTTATATTCGTCAGGAGCAGACTATAACAACAATAGACATTGTAAAAGAGTTGGAAAGCGCAATTACGCCTACTCAGGATATAGCACCACATTGTTACAACACCCAACCCTGTGCTCAGTGCATTGAAATTAAAAGATCTGTGTTATGGCAACTTTCGGTATTACATTCTATTGGCCGGTTTCTTGAAAAATGGATATTCACACTTATAGATGAATTTCCAAAAATAGCATTAAAGACAATACTGTATATTATAAATTATTTATTTTTCTTGATACTATTCAGGTTAATTGTTGCAATAATTAAAGCTTTGTTGCATTAAACAAACTAAAACATTGAATTGCCTTTTGTTACAGAGAAACTCATCATTTAAAAATTCTTGACAATATATATAAATAGATATATATTTATATATACTATTATTAACAGGTAAAAAAAATGAAAACAGTAAAAAAGCTCATAACATTAGAACAGTCCCTTGCCAATGACCTGGAACTGGTGGCCAAGTCTTTAAACAAAACGCAGCGTGAAGTAATTGAGCTGGCGCTTGATTTTTACTTTGATTATACTGATGGAATAATTGCGGACAAAATAACTGATGACATAAAAAAAGGCACTATGAAAGTGTACAGCAGTAAAGAAGTCTATAAAAAATTAGGAATAGATTTTGAAGGTTAAATACTCTGAGCAAGCAGTCAAGGATCTTGAAACATTTAACGCTGTTGATCGTCAATTAATAGTAAAAAAAATACATTACCTTGCTGAAAATTTTCAGCAATTAAAAAAATCAAAGAAAGTAACACAGTTGAAAGGAACAAAATACCCTGATCAATATCGTTATGTAATTGCAAAAAAAATACGAGCTATTTTCAGAGTTGAAAATAATGAATTAATACTTCTTGTGTTACGTATTGGATTGCGAAAAAATATATATGAATAATGTTATTTATTTATCCATATCCCCGCCGCCAGAGGCAGCGAGGATATGTCCTATTACGTGTTACTATTTCATGCAATACTGAACTAAATCAACCACGCGGCAGGAGTAGCCCCACTCATTATCATACCAGCTCAATATCTTTATCATGTTGCCTCCCATGACCGCCGTTGATGGAGCATCAACAATAGAAGAATGGGTATTGCCTTTAAAATCTATTGACACTAATTCTTCATCGCAAACCTGCAAAATGCCTTTCATTTTACCATTTGCTGCTTCTCGCAGTGCTTTGTTGACATCCTCAGCGGTGGTACTGGTTTTAACTGTACATACAAAATCCACTACCGAAACATCCGGTGTAGGGACGCGGATTGCCAGCCCATCTAATTTGCCTTTTAATTCAGGCAGTACCAGCGCAACTGCCTTTGCTGCACCTGTTGTTGTGGGTATCATAGAAAGTGCGGCGGCACGTGCTCTGCGCAAATCAGAGTGTGGCAAATCAAGCAAACGCTGGTCATTGGTGTATGAGTGAACAGTGGTCATCACACCTTTTTCAACACCAAATGTATCATTAAGTACCTTGACCACGGGAGCCAGACAGTTTGTGGTACATGATGCATTAGAAATAATATGATGTTTGGATGGATCATATTTATCTTCATTGACACCCAGTACAATAGTGATATCCTCACCCTTTGCTGGTGCAGTAATGATAACTTTTTTTGCACCTGCGTCTAAATGCGGCATTACCTTATCACGGTCTCGGAATTTACCGGTAGATTCAACAACTACATCTATACCTTCAGCTTTCCATGGCAGCGAGCCTGGATTTTTTTCAGCCAGGATTTTAATTTCTTTACCATTCACAATTATTGAATTATCAGTATGTTCCACTGTGCCGTTAAAAATGCCAAATACTGAATCATATTTGAAAAGTACTGCAAGGGTTTTAGCGTCGGTTAAATCATTAATACAGCGCACATCAATATCTGCATATTTTGGATCGCTCATTATTATTCTCAATACCATTCTTCCTATACGGCCAAAACCATTGATAGCAACCTTGATACTCATAACAACCTCCTGATATATTTAGTTTTAAATTTACACCAACAAAGAAGATACTATGACTACACAAATCAATATATACTATTCTTTACTATTTTACACATAAATTTTTTTAAAACTACTTAAAAATTTTTAAAGCGATAGCTCCACAAATTGTTCAATGCATCGTGATACCTGTGAAGGCTGTTCAATATGCAGCATATGTCCCTTATAGGGGAATACCTGCAACATGGCATTGGGCATTTTTTTAAACGTTGTGTATGTTAAATCCAGTGGCACCATTTTATCCTTCCTGTTAGCAATAAAGCAGGCTGCCGGTTTAAAACTTTTAGCATCCTCTTCATAATTATAGTTATTACAGATTGTAAAATCATTTTTTAATATACTGCTACCTGTCTGCTTCATATATTCAATTGCAGTAGTGCGTATGGTTTCATCCGCACTACCATAGCTCAGGTCAACTGCCAGACGGCATAAACTATTAAAATCCTTATCCAACAGTTCAAATACAACAGGGTTTACTGGCAGCGTACCGGCTGTTGCTAAAAACAGCGCACCTTTTACCGGTGCATCATGTTTTACCAGCTCAAAAATTATGCCACCACCCATTGAATGGCCCAGCACAAAAACATTGCCCTGTAAAGACTGTATAAATTGCATCATTGCCTGCATATATATATCCAATGAGCACTCCTGAATTTTAGATTTTCCATGAGCAGGAAGATCTACAGCATGTACCGTTATATTATTTATTTCATTCATTAATGGAATAAATAAGCGTGAATCTCCTCCTGCACCATGTATACATACAAGATGAATATTAGCATCACCATCTTTTGTGCGATAGTACATGGGCCCAAATGTAGTTGAAAAATACTGGCCTTTCATTATGTATTTCCCCTGCAATAAAATTATATACAATTCATCTTTTTGGCTGTAGTATAAAATAATACATGTATACGCGCAAATTGTCGAGCTATAATTTGCTTAATACGGCATACTACTATAATAAACGAATAATTGATTTATGTATACCTCATGTAATTATGCGTGTCAACCAGGTTTTAATGCTTCGTGTGCGTTGTGCTGTGGCAGCCACAACTATAAGGCATCATTTCATGACATTGACGCTTTATTTAAAGAACGGTTTAAATTTTTCAGCAATATGCTTGCTAAAAGTAATGATATCGTATCTGCACTGAAAGCCTGTTATCAGGAACTATCGCACATGACTCTACCCGCTATCCACCCTGATGCAACACAATGCCCTTTTGTAGCATATACCGACAGCTCACATACAATTATTGGTTGTCTGCTTTACCCTTACTGTACCAATTTTGATTATCGAAGTCTTTTCATGGGAGCTATCTGCAAAACATTTAGCTGCAGTGTAAACACAGCACACTATGCTGACAGAATACAGACAGCAGCAAAACGTTGTGGCGACTGGTACTACTATAGTCTGATCATCCATGACATGGATCTTTTAGACCTGCTATGTAACTCACCAGCAGAACACACCATTGAAGAATGTAAACAAAAGGCAGCAACAATGCTGCAAAATCAGAAAGCATGTTCAACAGGTATCATTACCAAAGATACTGCAAAGTAACGGTCTCTTACTCAAGAAAGATAGTAAACTGGTTTGTTTCAGTTACAATGGAAACAAAAAATTGTATTGCTTTTCACCTAATTCATGATGTAAAATTTTATTCAGATACAGATACTAAAACAGAAAAAGGAGGAAGCCATGAATATCTCATCCCGCTCGTTTACCAATGGTGGAACTATTCCTGCAAAATATGCTATGAAAGCCATAGCAGGTGGTATGAATGTATCACCACATGTTGCCATTGGCGATGTACCCAAAGAAGCCCGTTCCCTTGCAATAGCCTTTGTTGATCGGCATCCCATGGCGCGCAACTGGGTGCACTGGCTTGTTATCAACATTCCTGCACATACCACTGAAATCCCTGAAGGTGCGTCACTTAAAACAATGCCCCCTGAATCTATTGAAATGATAAACACCTTTGGCTTTGCCGGATACGGTGGTCCTCAACCTCCACGTGGCAGCGGTGTCCATACATACGAGCTTGCCTGCTACGCCTTAACAGAAACGTTTAAAATGCCAAAAAAAGAGCTTACCGAGGCTGAATTTTTAAAGCTTATAAAGCCCTTGCTAATTACCCAGTGTAAAATGACGGGAAATTTTGAAAATAAATAGGCTGAATAGTATACAATAAAACAGTTGACTATTATTGTGTTTTCCAACAATTTTAACAAATTCAATATTTAGAATTGCTATGTATTTCTGAAAAATGTAAATGTATGATCTTAATGTGAAGCATGGTATATTTCACTGCCGAAAGCGGCAGACATATAAATTATTTTAAAAAGGATGCACCATGGCAATTGCTGTTTCTCATTATAATACTGTTATTGATGTACCCATAGAAGGTGTGTGCGATAGTTCCGAAATCAGCCAGCTATCCGGGATAGAGTCACTCATTAAAAACGAGCCAAAGCTACATTCGCTGCTTATAAGCGAACGTTGCATACACAACAGAATCAATGCACTTGCACAGGATATTGTACGCGACCTGAACCACTCACGGCATATTGACATATTGCTGGTATTAACAGGTTCATTTATCTTCACATCAGACCTGTCGCGCGCAATTTTCAAACATGGTGGTATCAATGCCAGTATCCATTGCATAAAAACCAGCGTGTACGATAAAACCATAAAAGCCAGTGGTGAACATTACCGGGCAGTAACACTGGAACTATCGCCCAAACATATTGAAGGGCGCGATCTGTTGCTGGTTGAAGATATAGCCGATCAGGGATTTACCCTGTCATGGTTAAAAAATTACCTGCTGCATGAACGCAATGCTAAAAGTTTAAAAATATGCAGCCTGCTGTACAAACGCCTTGACAATCCATCACAGGAAGTTCAGAATATTCGCAGGCAGCTTGACATTGATTATATTGGTTTTACCGTTCCTGACGTATGGGTGGCAGGATACGGTATAGATGCTGCATACGAATACCGGCATCTGCCATTCATTGTTCGCGTGAACGAGGAATATTTCGTGTAACGGGCTGCCCCAAAAAGGTCGTTGAGTAAATTTTGCAAACATTATATCGTAATACTCGCTCATCTCGATACAATTTTGCCACAAAATCTGGCAAAATTACTCAATGAGCGTTGCGAAATTTGTATCGAAACGACTTTTGGGACACTCCTTCTGGATGCGGGAAATGACCTGAACGGACGCTATTGTGCAGCCCACAATGGAATGGGTAATAATGATTAAAAATTATTTATGTAAAAAATTTTTTTATTTTTTCACATTCACGAGTATTATATAATAAAAGATAATAAAATCATTGTTGGTGATAAAAATGAAAAAAGTAGCAATAATAACTTCAGCAATATTGATAATGATAGCGTATGCCTTTGCCCTTACCGGTGAAGAAGCTGTCGTGCGTTTTCAGCAAAAGATGCGAAGCATCTCAACAATAAGCGGCATCATATCATGGACCACATCAAACGGGTTTACCTATACAGGAACATTTAAATACAAAGCGCCTGACAAGCTGTACATAAACCTTACTGCCCCTGGCGGCAAAACAATAGTAACCAATGGCAAAAAGCTGTGGGTATTTGATAAATCATCAAATGTATGTGGAGTGCAGGATGTTGGTGAAGGGTATTCTGGTGGTATAGCAGCTATTGTTTCAGGATATAATGCTCTGCTTGCTTCACAGGGACCAAACGGATACACCATAAAACTCAGAAGCTTTGATAAGCCCTATCCTGAAATAGTCATTGTTACCGATGCAAATTTTTTACTGAAAAAATTAATATTGAAAGATAAGCAGGGTGATTCAACCAGCTATACATTATCAAACGTAATAACCGGGGAAAATATACCGGCAGGGTACTTTGATTTTAAGCCGCCAACAAGCGCACAGGCTGTTAAAAATCCTTTAAACATCCAGTGACAGGGTAAATGAGTGAAAGTATATAAAAATAAAAAAATATTTCTCTGTGTAACCACTATTACCTGTATTATTTTTTCAGCAACAATAGTACGTGCGCAGGAATTGTTCTTCACATATATGGGAGTTGTTTTTCAGGGTGGCACCAATTCCATCAATTATGAAAGCTGGATTGATACTCAGCAGGGGAAAGTAAAAAGCAAAGGTACCGTTTATGGCGGTGGCATTATTACAACTATTTTTGTACACCAGTTTTGCGGCGAGTTTTCACTGGCCTACATGCAGTATTCATCCGACAGTACACCTGACCTGTCAGTGGGGCATCCACTGGCTACAGTCAAAGGAAAATATTTTTACCCACTTTCCAATGTTTACCAGCCTGGTATTGGTCTGGGATTATATTTAGATTTGCCACCAGCTTCAGCTGATTACAACGGTGGTGCCGGTGCAAATATCTCTTTTTGCTCACTGGTCACTCTTTCATCAGAAATAAAAACATTAATAGACATATATGCCCAGTATGGAAGCTTCGGCATGGGCGAGTCATCAACAAAAATAGAAGGCGGAATTTCGGTAGGTGTTGTGTACAAGGTGGGACGATTATAACACATATATCATCAAAAGTGGCATACCCTCAATTGCAGCAGCCTGTGCAGTGTGTGCGTCGATTTTGCACACATACCAGTATATACTGGGAATCTCATGCAGTCCTTTCACATATTTGTTTGATTTCCTTACAATTCTCTTTGTATTGCTATGCGTATATACATACATCTATTCATACAAAAATAATTGGGCGATAGTAACTATCAAAATCATCATTGCTCTTATCTGGATTACTGGTGCAGCCTCTTATGCAATCTTTGCCACTATTTCACAGTGTGCCAGCACAATGGATAAACACAAAGGCATATTTTACGCACATGTGCTTGATACTGAGTACAAACGCTATAACACCACAGCGCTTTTGCAGTGCACAGATAAGAGTGGTACATTCAAGGCTTACAGTATATTTAATACACATTACCAGTTACATACAGGCGACACCTTAGTGTTTAGCGCTACAGCCTATCCCACACGAAGCCCTGAAGGTATACAAAACCTCTATTTAGCCAGAAAAGGAATACGTGCCGTTTTTTATTTAAACCAGGATGCAATCATACTGCATACTGTTGCATCCATTGGGGTTCAAGAAATAATGCAGAACTATATTAAGAATATTTTTTACACAACATATTCTAACGATGCTGCATCGCTTTTTACTGCATTATACCTTGGCAACAGGGACTACATTCATCCTCATGTTCAGTTTAGTTTTAAGGAAGCAGGTGTTTTGCATGTACTTGCAGCAAGCGGACTTCATGTTGGAATCATTGTATTTGGCATCATGGCAATTAGCCGGTTACTATCGGCCACAAAGAATTTTACAGTACTCCTTGCCACTGTGGGTGTATGTGCCTACCTTTTTATTTCAGATCAGCCGGTTTCGCTTATACGGGCATCACTTATGTGTGTAGCGGGCGCCCTGTGTATTGTATGTAATGCGCAAAAACACAGCATCAACATCCTGTGCATAACTGCCTGTATTATCCTGTGTCTGTATCCTTATGAATTATTTGGTGCTGGCTTTCAATTATCGTTTTTAGCAACAGCAGGAATACTGTTGACATATACCAGGTACCACATGGGACTGAAGCATTTCCACAAAGCTGCAGCGCCACTTGCAGTGACCTTTGCAGCCCAGCTTTTCACCATGCCAGCAAGTGTATATCATTTTCAGGAACTATCGGTAATTGCATTTGTGGCTAACCTTGTCGTTATACCACTTATCAGCATGTATATGATTGCCGGTATACTGACGCCTGTGATGGTATATGCAGGTTTAGCTAATCTGTATGCATACTGCATCAACAATCTTTATTCATGCATCATATTCTGTATTCAACTCTTTGACCAGATGCATGGCACAGTGTATATCACTTCACCAACACCGCTTGTACTATATCTGATATTGTTGTTAATTCCCCTTATATATAAAAAGCCTGCAAATACGATCATGTTTGCTCTGCTGATTGCTATCATGGTATACAATAATCAGCCGCACTCCGCTCACATTATTCATCATAAAAGCGATAGTTCCTGTTATGTAGCTCAAACTGAAAATGGCAGTGCACAGTGTATTGTTGCCCTGAACAGTTACCATGATTACAGTCAACTTGTTCAAAAACTCAAAAGTCATGCAGTGACCAGACTTTCACTGCTTTTATCCGATGCTTCATTTAAAAACTGTACCTACGCAGTACTGCTGGGAAAAGAGTTTCACCTTGAAACAATATATATAGGGAAGTACTCTCCATCATCAATTACAAAACTATCCTATATGGCTCACATTGACAACATCCCACTGGTCTTCATTCAGCATAACCAAAAGCCGCTGCAACAACCTGTATGGAAAAAGCTTAATGACATGTATACTTCAATGCAGCATAAATTGGTAAAATAAAGCGATTCTTGTAGCAATAATAATTCCTGAAAAAGTATTTTACATGTACATTATACTTCTGGCGCATTCGGCAGCTCAATAAATAGATCATTTATTAATTTGAAAAAAGTTAGAAAAAAATAATGTCTGTTACTCTAATGATAATTCCAAAAATAAAATGATTGTATTTAACTTTGCTCTATGGTATATTCTTCCGATAATGATATATATTTGAAGAATTATCCGTATTATAAGGAATACTATGGCAATATTAAATATATCTCAGCTTGTAGATCGGTTTGAAAAAAATGAACCGGTAAGCCTTTCGTTTTATTATCCCAATGAAAATATATCAAAAACCCTGAATGCACTGCTTGCAAAAATCCTATCAAAACAGGATAAAATATTCATGCTTGATATGATGATTACTATTTTGCGGGAAATAATCGTCAATGCCACCAAAGCAAATGCCAAAAGGGCTTATTTCAAGAAAATCAATTTAAATATTAATGACCCCGAATGTTATCAAAAAGGTATAGAGAACTTCAAAAAAGATATTGTTGGGCAATTAGACACACTGGAAAAGGATCTGAAAGATAATGACTTGAAAGTTACCATAACCATAAAAAAGCAGGATGATGGAATACGATTTTCAATTACTAACCCTACTCCTATACATCCGGTTGAACTGGCACGCATTAAAACGCGTATTGAAAAAGCAAAGCAGTATTTAGACTTTACCCAGGCCTATGAAGATGTATATGATGATACTGAAGGGGCAGGCCTTGGAATAGTATTGGTGATATTGCTTTTAAAAAATGCAGGTGTTGACCCATCAAATTATAAAATAGGAACTGATGGCAAGATAACTCAGGTGTTACTCAATCTGCCCAACCAATTACGACCAGAAAAACTTACAACAACCATAAAACAGCAGATACTTGAACAAATTGAAGGCATCCCTACGTTCCCCGACCATATCATTCAGCTTCTGGAACTTTGCAGAAGGAAGGATGTTGAAATTAAAGACATTACATTTTCCATCATGCGTGACCCTGCACTCACTACCGATGTGTTGAAGCTTGCAAATTCGGCTGGATTTGTGCCTGGCAAACACATTGACAACTTAAGTGAAGCAGTCATGACCATTGGTCTAAAAAACCTGGAATCATTGCTTATGACGATAAGTGCCCGAAAAATACTGGATGAGCGCTTCCAGAAATTTGAACAGATATGGGACCACTGCGATAAAACAGCTTCTTATGCACGAACTATCGCCACCGTGTACCGAATAAACACCATCGTTGAGCAGGTTTCATTGTGTGGCCTGCTCCATGATTTAGGCAAGATAGTACTTCTTTCAGTTAATCTGGAGCTTACCAACTGGATAGCTGACCTTGTATCAGACCGCAAAATTCGTACGTCAACAGTAATGGAAGAAATTTCAATAGGCATAAGCCATTCAGGCATTGGACAGCTTATTGCACAGAAGTGGCAATTCCCACAATATCTGGTTGAGGCAATACAGTGGCACCATTCACCATTGTCATGTGATAGCATATATAAAGATCATGTTTCTATTACCTATTTAGCTAACCTTTTGTGCGGGGTTGAATCAAGAAAGTATTTCTATTACTATTGTGAAGATGAAATATGTCGACAATTCAAAATAGAAACACAAGATGCTTTCATCAAACTGCATAAACTCTGCATGGATACCTATAACAACATTGCGCAGTAAATCTCATGGAAAACTTTACAATAACCATAGCAAAAAGTGGCCACAAAACACTGCACTATACTAATGGTCAGCAAACAATCCGCATTCATTCAGCATACGACCCTGTTAAAGAAGCGCAGCGCATTGCCGATCAGTGTAACCCTAAACGTGCTTCAATCATTATCGTTTGCGGGCTGGGACTGGGCTACCACGTACAGGCCTTAAAAGACAAATTCCCCGGACTGACTATCATAGTTATTGAAAAAGACAAAAACCTTATACACCTTGTTAAGCAGGAATTCCCTGAAGTGTTTACATGTGCGCACATAGTCAATAATGAAGAAGAGATAGCCACAGTGCTTGAATCAATTGATATCAGGTCATTCAGAGGAACCGCCCTGCTTGTACACCGGCCATCGTATTCGTTGCACCCTGAATTTTATGATGCACTAATAGCAAACATTCACAAGCAGATAAGCTCTCGCATCAGTGACCTTTTAACCCGCTTTGAATTTGAGGAACTGTGGGTTAAAAACATATTGCTCAATGCAAAACAGATGCATACCGCACTACCGGTAAAGTCGCTGTTTGGCAAATTTAAGGGCATACCGGGTATCATTGTATCAGCCGGGCCTTCACTAATTAACAGCCTGGATGCGCTGTCACAGGCGTATGAAAAAGCTTTAATTGTATGTGTTGACACTGCATATAAAGTGCTGGAACGCCATGGTATCAGGCCCCATATAGTTATGACACTTGATGCACAAACACACAGCATAAAACATTTTCTGGGCATAACACAGAAACCACTTCTGTTAGCGGATGTTGTCAGCAGCCCTAAAGTAACCTGTTTGATTGAAAAAAAATTATTCAGCACAACCGCAAAATACTACACTGCCCCCGATGGCAGGATACAACGTGAATCTACACCACTTATGGAATGGATTCAAAATTTCACCGGCCAGATTGGTGATATTCAATCAGGAGGTTCGGTTGCCACCAGTGCGTTTGACTTACTACTCACCGCCGGGTGCAGTGCAATAGTGCTTGTGGGTCAGGATTTAGCTTACACAGGCAGGGAAATTCACAGCCGGGGCACCCATCATAATGATGACTGGCTTCCTACCATAAACCGCTTTAAAAATCTTGATACTATCAACCAGAATGTCATCCGAAAACGCAAAATAAAATACGTCCCATCCAACAGTGGCAGCACTGTTATCACCGATTTTGTCCTGGATTTGTATCGAAGCTGGTTTGAGGACTCAGCAAAACGAGTACCCATACCAGTATATAACACCAGTACGGGCGGAGCAGTGATTGCCAATACAACATTTACACCACTGCAGGCTCTGGTACAAAAGTGGAAAAAGCCTCCTGTTACACCGCAAGAGATTATATCCCATGAACTATCGCACAGCACCCCAATCAATACACAATCCCTTTTCAGGAAATTTTCAAGTCTGCACCACAGGCTTAAAGAACTGCAAACAGCTATCCAACACAATACAGCAAACCTGTATGCAATTCTTGATGATGAAGATTTGGACACGCTGTGTTCCCCCTTTATGCGCAAAACATTGTTCTATATTGCTCGCCATAACCTTGAACAGCAGAAGATTGATATGTTAATTAAAGATGCGGCACAGGCAGCAGCACGGGAACTTTTGAAGATATTTGCAAAACTTGAAGACTCATTAATTTGACTATATTTCAGGGTCATTTTGTCCGATAACTTTAAAAACGAAACTACTATGTTGCATACTATGAAACTACACTACATGCGGTATGTTTTTATTTTTTTTCTGGCGATAGCTCTGGCATTGACCCTTTCTTCACTATCAGTGCCTGTGGGCAATAAAGTTATCCAGTACTACAACAATGTAGAAATCAACTGGACCGACCAGATAATTGTTGCCAAAGCAACAGGCAGGCCTTTTGTTTCTGAAAGCGGCACACCACTTGATACCTCAACCTATGAGATATTGTCAGTGAATAATGCACGCAGCAGGGCAATAGAAGAAGCTAAAGACAGGGCTACGGAATCTCTTATAACGGCACTGCAGATAATACAGGTTGACCCCATACGTTCACTGGGCGATTGTATTCAGAGTGATGATTATACGCAGATGCAGTTGGGCATGTACCCCAATGATATCAAATACAGCTTTAAACCTGATGGCGCTATTGCCACTCAATGCACTGCTTTACTCCCCATGGGAAGGCTTTTAAAACTTTTGCCTGAAGCATTGCCAGCTAAGGACATCCCGCAGTTGCCTGGTAAACTGCCATCAACTGACTATTCAGGGCTGATTGTGGATACACGAGGACAGCACTTTTCACCCATGCTTTTTCCGTCGCTATTTGCTGAAGATGGTACCGAAATATTTGGCAAGAATTTTATTGATTCCCGTGATGCCTATGTGTATGGAACTGTTGCCTATTGTTTCAGCGATGATGTTGCGATGCATCATAAAAAAGCTGGTAAGAATCCATACTACTGCGCAGCACTGCGTCTCTATAACAGGTGCCCGGTTATTGCCAATACTGACTTAAAAAAAATCCTTGCAAGCAGTGTAACAAGAAATAACTTGAAAAAAGGCAATATTATTATTATTATTGATAGAGACTAATAAGAAGCACAATCATATGAACCCTATTGCATCCATATTACAAATTATTGTACGAATGATCAACAGGATGATTGATTCTATTGATATTCGAACACAGCAATCCATAAAAGAGGGCTTCTTTTTCCTTGTCTTTCTTCTATGTATTGGTGCAGTATTTCTGGGATATCATCTGGGCAAACAGTCAGCAAAGCCAGCTGGCAAACCGTATGCAGAAATAACAAATGACGTATTTGACCTGGATATCAAGATAAAGAAGGAACCAGGCTCATTCCAGTCCATGCTTGAAGGTGCATTGATGGAACAGCGTCAGCAATTATCAGACAATAAACTAACCTACCCCACAAAAGAAGATGAACCAATGACAATGCCTGCAAAACCTATTGATATTCCTAAAGATACCAAGGAAATACAAAAACCTCTGTCGGGGCTTGATGACACCAAACCGTTTGAACCCATCAACCCCGATTATACACCAGCAGTGGTAAAGCCTGTTGATTCAATGAAACGCGAGCAGGAAAAGCCTGTTGCTTCTCCGCTTAAGCCTCAATCACAGATTGATACTAAAAAAAAAGAAACCATTATGCCAAAAGGCACCAAAGAACTTAAGCCCATGGATATACGTGACAAGGTGTTTGAGCAATGAATTTTATACACGTACTCATAGTATGCTCGTTACTGGTAACACAGCCAGCAAATAAAGAATCTATACTGGAAACCATTTTATCTGAACCAAAAGCCGCTAAAATCCCCATGCAATATAAAACTGACGATGATTCTACTCAAAAGAAAGGAGCAGGTACTCCTGATGATGTGTTGCTGAAACAGGGCATTGACTTTTATAATGCTGAATTCTATGAACGGGCTCTACAGGCCCTGGAAAGCCTGCAAAAAAATTACCCTCAAAGCCCCTTTAAAGATCAGGCAAGTTTATGGAAAGCAAAGATTTTTGTACAGCAGCAGAAATATACAAATGCCTTACAGGAACTATCGACCATACCCGAACAATCCGGGGAATATCCTGCGGCACTTTTTATGACAGGCAGGGTAAACCAGGCAATGGGCAAGCCACTGGACGCTATCGAATACTACACCAGAGTAGCAGGATTATACCCTGATCAGGATTTTTCAGACGATGCGTTGATTCTGGTTGCACAGTTGTACATATCACAAAAAAAAGGCAATGCAGCGTTAAGTGCATTACTGAAAGTTATTAAGCAATACAGTGATCGTGAAACAGTTGATGATGCATACTACTGGTTAGGCAGGATTTTAAGTACTGATCCCAATTTGAAAGATGTTGAACTGGCACGTAAAGTATACACAATATTCCTGAAGCGTGCTCAGGATCCTGCATATAATGCATTTTATTCATCACCATTGAAAGCAAGAGTTGCTGATGAGCTCAAGCGTTTAGATGTAACCTATTTCCCTGAATAACACTATTCATTTCAATGCAACGTTCATTTCCAGCTGCCCAAATGGGCTGTAAAGATTAATCCCCAGAGTGGTCTGTTTTATTAAGGTGATAGTAAAACTTTCTCCTTCAATGACGGTAGGTGTTGTCATCTCAACGCGCTTTCCTGAATATGCAAAAAGGTTCATTGCATTCCCGGTAATCATGTTGGCAACTTCACCAACAATATCCTTCCATTCATTCATTATATCTTTCTCAGATAATCCCGGAGCAAGGGTCTGGGCAATCTTTTTTACCATCTCCAGGCTCATACTGAAAACCACCTGACCGGTGACCGCTCCGGTAATACCAATGATAATAGCAACATCATGTGATGGCTGTGGTACTTCTTTCAATACCAGCTTTCCTCTTCTTAAATCAACATTAAGAAGTTGTTTGAATACTACACTTGCTGCCTCTAAGAACGGATTAACATATTCAGCATTAATATTCATACAGTACCCCTTACTGTGTAACAAAAATTAAAACCACCTTGTACCTTCTACTGTGCCTCAAACTTCTGATTCCTTATTATTTTCGACTTTTCAAACAGTCTTGTTAACAGTGATATATATAAAGAATTAGCCTTGGTGTAAAAAAGGTTCTGTTCCAGTGTCTGGCGCTCCTTATCAGGTATCTGCGTGCCCGGTATATATCGTACCAGAGGCGTGAAAATATACATCCCGTCAAATCCGTTGATACACCGTGACGTTGCTCCTTGCTTTAAACTGAAAACATCTGATTGGAATATCTTTGACTCCTGTAAAGGATACAGTATCCGCCCCTTTTCATCTTTTTCCCTTATCAGGTCGCCTGGCTTAAATTTATTGGAATATGACACCACTCCCTGCAATATCCCTTGGGCTTCTGCAAATGGCCTGCCTGCAAGTGCAAGCTGGTCAATCTTTTTTGCCATTTCCTGTTTAATTTTCTCCAACCTGTCACTGGCAAGCTTATCTTTTATTCGTTGTCGGTCAGTTTTTGGGTCTTTCAACTCTTTTGGGTTCTTCTTCATTTCTGCATCAACTTCTTCATCGGTAACTGTAATTTCTTTTGCATACCGCTTTGCCAGTTCCTGATTTGACACAAACGCATACTGTATTTTTATTTTTGTGTTCTGTATTCTGAAATCAGACACCAGTTCCAGAGGTGACACGCTGACTCCTGCCAGCAGCAGATTCTGTAATTTACCTAAATATATCTCCTGTTGTACATATTTATAATAATCCGATATACCCATGTGGAATCTATCCAGAAAATTCTTAAAAAATGCTTCATTAAATGTTCCAGTATTATCAGAAAATCGGTTGCGGATAACGTTTTTTATTTCTTTTTCGGTTACCACTATGCCCTCTTTTTTTGCAAGCTGAACCAGGAGCCTTTCCTGTATCATGCGTTCTATAATCATACGCTGCTGCTGTTTAGGGTCTTCGGTTTTACCAAACATGTGCGTATCACGATAGCGTATAAAATCCATATACCCTATTGTTTCGCCATTAACCTTTGCGATGGTATTCTGATCAAAACCCATACGGGATAAAAAATCAGGCATGCCAAACGATATTATGATAATAAGAACAAAAAAACCAACGATAACATAACCCACTACCTTAATGACAGGATGTTTAGAATCAAACATATATATAACCTCATATCAAACATTAAATTATTCTTCGGCTTCTTCTACAAGCATGACGGGAATACCGTCTTTAACAGGATATTTCTTTTTGCACTGTGTGCACAGTATCTTTTCATTACGCGCGTCATATTCAACATCCCCTTTACATGCAGGGCAGGCTAAAATGTCAAGTAGCTTTGTATCAATCATCGTAAAAACTCCTCTCCCTTGAAAAATTGATTTACTGATACTATAAAGATAGATTCTTCCCACGATTACGTCGCGGTCAAAATGACAGACACTAATAAGATTTCTCCTCACTGTGTTCGTCGAAATGACAATATAATAACAATGTTCGTCCAGACGATATAGTATAATAAACCATAGTAAATTCTTTTTTCAATTCTTGCAATTTGTTTTTTCTTATATCTTTTGCATAGTTTACCTTCATTTTGCTAAAATCTATCGCACATCTGTATTACGGTCAACAACATATTGCAAAAAGTATAAAAAATATTAATACTTGCTTGCAAAATCAAAATACAGGGAGTATATTGGTTACATACCAAATATTTATTATGTCGTATTTCATGAGCGATAGCTCATGGCAATAATCCCTTCCTTAAAGCGAGAACAGTATGGATTTTGTACATCTTCATAACCATTCTGAATATTCTATCCTGGATGGTGCTATACGTATTCAGCAACTGATACAGTTTGCTGTTGATAACAACATGCCGGCCATAGCACTAACAGACCATGGCAATATGTTTGGCATAATTGAATTTTACGAGGAAGCACATAAAGCTGGCATAAAGCCAATAATTGGACAGGAATTTTATATTGCGCCAGGATCACGCTTTCATAAGCAAAGCACCCGCGCAAGTAATGAAGAAAATGCCTATCACCTCATTTTACTTGCCGAAAATTATGAAGGATATAAAAATCTTATAAAATTATCCTCACTGGGCTATCTAGAAGGCTTTTATTACAAGCCACGTATTGACTGGGAGTTGCTGACCAGATACAGTAAAGGGCTTATAGCAAGCACCGCATGCATTGCTGGCGAAATACCATCACTTATTTTAGAAGGCAAAGTAAAAGAGGCCTATACACGGGCACAGGAATTTGCTGACCTTTTTGGGAAGGACCATTTTTATTTAGAACTTCAGTATCATAACCTTAAAGAACAAAAACAGGTAAATGCACATCTTGTTGAAATGGCTTCTAAACTGAATATAGGTTTAATAGCCACCAATGATGCACATTATGTAGCAAGAGATGATGCATACTACCATGATGTGTTACTCTGTATACAAACTGGTAAATTGTTACTTGATCAGGGCAGGATGCGTTTCCCCAATGACCAGTTTTATCTCAAAACTCCTCAGGAAATGGAAAAACTATTTGAAGACTACCCCGATGCTCTGTATAACACCATGAAGATAGCCGAAATGATAGATTGCCAGATACCACTGGGCAACCCTATCCTTCCCAATTTTGAAGTCCCAGCTGGATACACTAAGGACAGCTATCTTACTGAGCTGGTGTATGAGGGTGCTAAGAAGCGCTTTGGCGGCACCATCCCTGATTACGTCAAAGAGCGCATTGACTATGAACTATCGGTTATACAACGCATGCAATTTTCTGGCTATTTTCTCATTGTGTGGGATTTTATCCAGTTTGCAAAAAATAATGGAATACCCGTTGGCCCGGGTAGAGGTTCGGCTGCTGGTTCAATGGTTTCATATTGCCTGGGGATTACTGAGCTTGATCCTATTAAATACAACCTGCTATTTGAGCGGTTTTTAAACCCCGAGCGAAACGAAATGCCTGATATGGATATTGACTTCTGTGCTCTGCGCCGTGATGAAGTAATAGAGTATGTAAAAAAGAAATATGGCGAGGACCACGTAAGCCAGATAATAACCTTTAATAAAATGAAATCCAAAGGCGCCATTCGTGATGTAGCACGTGCATTGAACATCCCCCTTCCTCAGGTGAATGCACTGACCAAGCTTATTCATCATGGAGATCTGGAAGAAGCTCTCAATAATTCTGAAGAATTGCAACAACTCTATAAATCCAATGACACAGGTAAACAGCTTATTGATATAGCGTTAAAAGTTGAAGGGCTGACCCGTTCAGCCGGCAAACACGCTGCGGGTGTGGTTATATCTCGTGATCCCTTAACCGAACATGTACCCCTATATGTGGATTCAAAAGACGGAAGTATTTCATCTCAGTATGAAAAGACCAGCCTGGAAAAAGCCGGGCTTGTCAAGATGGACTTTTTAGGGCTTGCAAACCTTACCATCATTGATACATGCATCAAGCTAATAAAGAAACACCGTAATATTGATATTGATATTAATGTAATTCCTCTTGATGATGCAAAAACCTTCAAGCTGTTGCAAAAGGCTGATACCATGGGTGTATTCCAGCTTGAATCAGGGGGCATGCAGAATATACTCCTTAAATTAGGCCCAACCAATTTTGATGATATTATTGCAATTGTTGCTCTGTACCGGCCAGGCCCTCTTGACTCGGGTATGGTTGAACAGTTCATTGAAAGAAAACGCAATCCTCAGAAAATAGAATATCTCCACCCCTCTCTTGAACCTATACTCAAAGATACATTGGGGGTTATTGTATACCAGGAACAGGTTATGCTTATATCCCAGATTATGGGTGGTTTTACGCTGCCTGAAGCTGATAAGCTCAGGAAAGCAATGAGTAAAAAGAAACAGGATTTGATTGATGCAATGAGCTCAAAATTTGTTAAGGGAGCAATAGCAAAGGGTATACATGAAGAGATTGCCTGTAAAACGTATGAGTTAATGGCAACATTTGGAAGATATGGATTTAACAAATCCCATTCTGCTGCGTATGCACTTGTATCATATCAAACGGCTTATCTTAAAGCTCACTATCCGTTAGAATTTATGGCAGCCCTTTTAACAGCACAGGTTGACAAGATTGATGAAATTCCAAAATATTATGCCGATTGCAAAGCAAAGGGGATTCAGGTGCTTCCACCGGACATTAATAAAAGCCAGCGTGATTTTTCCATTGAAGGGAAATCCATACGCTATGGTCTCATTGCCATCAAAGGCGTTGGCGATAAGGCAATAGAGTCAATACTACAGGCTCGTGAAAGCAAAGGAACCTTCAAAGACCTCACTGATTTCTTTACCTCTATTGATCTTATGACAGTGAACAAGGGTGTACTTGAATCACTCATAAAAGCTGGAGCATTTGATTCGCTACACCCAAACCGTGCAGCATTGTTTACTTCAGTGGATGTTATGCTTGAAACCGCCCGCCAGTTGCAACAGGATATTGCGACAGGTCAGGGAGATTTATTTGGAGCTACCGATACATCATTTTCGCGCATCCATATTGAACCTGCATCAGTTAACGATTGGCCTGAGAACCAGAAGTTACAATATGAAAAAGAGGTATTGGGAATATATGCCAGTTCCCACCCGTTAAGCCGTTATGCCAGGGATATTGAAAAGTTATCGTGCACACCAATAAAAGACCTGGAAGAAAACGTCAATGGAACACCCATAACGCTGGTTGGGATTCTCAATAATGTACAGATTAAGCAGAGCCAAAAAGGGAATAAATTTGCACAGGCTGTCATAGAGGACCTTACCGGCAGCATTCAGGTTCTATTCATGCCTCAGACATTATCTGAATATGAACCCCTTATTGTGTCACAGGAGCCTGTTGTTATTACAGGAACTGTGGAGATAGAAAATGAAAAGCCATCCCGTATGCTGGCACAAAAGGTATTGCAGCTTACGCAATTCAAACTTACCCAGATAAGCGAATTGCACATTATTATTAACCCAATAGGTACCGATACGCAGCTACTGGAAAATATTAAAAAATTACTGCAGCGTTATCAGGGAAACAAGCCAGTATTTTTTCATGTGCGCCAGTCAAATGGTAAGGAAAATATTGTAAAAGCTAACCCGCTTTATCACATCAAGCCACACCAGAAGCTACTGGATAGCCTGGTAAGTATTGTGGGAAAAGATGGATTTTTTTATACTATTGGCTGCTAAGATTTTTGAATAAATACCAGTTTTTTTATAAGCCCAAACCCATCAGCTGCTTCAAGAATTTTA
>JARYLT010000042.1 GCA_029907515.1 Spirochaetota bacterium
AATTCAAACGAAGACGATTACCTTATTTTGCAAAATATTTTAGTGAAGGGTAAAAACACAATTGACAGGACACTACCCCATTTTGAGATTTGTATCAAAGCGGCCAAGATAAAACTTACCATTTTCAATTACTATCGCATAAATAAATCCATCCTTAATTATTATAAAGCTACGCCAGAAAATGTTATCGGAACCATATAATTTGGCTTCCAGACTATTCCTGTCAAGTAATGTAAGCCGGTGCCCTATTGCATGGCTGCCCTTATGTGTAATGACAACAACACCGCCTGAGAATATATCATATCGGCTACCACATATGTTTTTTTCTGGTGATTTAAATAAAATTTTGCGGGATGCAGGATCTATCATAACCATTTCATTGTTATAATGACCATCCTGCAGGTATTCCTTTATTTTCAGATAATACAGTTTATCAGCATAAATATTTTGATCCAGTTCTTTTGATCGCAATTTATCTTCTCTTTCATCCAATTCTTTTTCTTTTTTTTCTAGCTTTTTAACTAATTCTTTTTCTTTTGGGGGTGCTTTTTTAATTTCATCAGCAGCTATTTCTTCTTTTTCTTTTTCAAGTGCTTTTTCCTTTTCAGCTAAACGTTCTTCTTTTTCTGAAACTTTATTCTTTTTATCTAAAATTTCTGATTCCTTTTTTGCTATCTCCTGTTCTTTCTTTTTTATATCTTCCTTTTGTTTTTGTAGTTGTTGTTCTTTTGTTTCAATATCTTTCTGGATGTCCTTTTGTTTTTCTGGGGATGGTTCTTTTTTTATTTCTTCCTTCATTTTATTTATTTCTTTTTCTGTTTGCTGTAGTTCCTCTTTTTTCTGTTCAATGGATTTTTTATTTTCTTCTAATGTAGTAGTTTCCTGAATCACATCTTTTTTACTTTTCTCAAGATCTACTTTTTCCTGTGTTAAGATTTTTTCCTTTATGTCCACCATGTCCTTACGTGCCTGAATGTTTTTATCATCTTTTCTTATTTCTTGTAGTATTTTTTTATCTGATATAATATCTATCATGATAGAATCAAGCTTTCCTTTTTGTGGTTGTTCGGTCAAGGGGATGAGCATTTTTGTTGCTCCTGGCCATTCGTAATATTTTGTTGAAATGCCTGCATTATATTTTGTTATATGTTTTATAACAATGCTCTTGTATTTTGATGAAAAGTAATCAATGTTCCCCCTGTATATAGCATTATAATATGTTAAAAATAGGGCGATAGCTTTTGCGTGTTGTTGTGAGTAACCATATCTTTGCTGTAAATAGGCTGACAGGATTTTGCGGATTATATCAATATGTCCAACCTTTGCCTTTTTATCTATTGAAAATATTGTGGCTGAAAATTTTTCTGGTTCCTCTTCTGAAATTGCATTTATTAATGAATATTTCATTCCAAAACGGATAATTCCAGTATTGTTACTGTTGCGTGCCAGTGATTTGCCAATATTTTCTATGTCCTGTAATGAATCTGCTTTTTTATATGCACCCTGATAATTTACAAAAATAACAGGTTCTGTCCGTATTTCGTCAATAGCAACTTCAAGTGCAGTAGCGTTTAGTTGTATAAAAGTAATCAAAAAAACAAACATAATAAATAGTATTAATTTATATGGATATAACATGCAAACCCCCACCCAAATGAACGTGTGATAGTGAAAAATAGTATAATTAAATTATTGGGCTGGTCAATTTAAAATTTTAAATACAGAAAGAATATTTTTTATTTTAGTAAAGAAAATTTAATGATGAATATAGTTCCTTCATCTGGAGTTGAGTCTATTGAAATTTCGCCATTATGGTCATTGATTATTTTTTTGCTAATTGACAATCCTATGCCTAAACTCTGACTATATTTTTTTGTTGTGAAAAATGGGGACCATATGTGTTTTTGTATGTCAGGCTGGATTCCAATCCCATTATCTTCGATTATGACAATTACATAGTCATCAGAATAATCTGTTTTAATAGTAATTTTTCCTGTGTAATCAGATTGCATTTTTTTTGCTTTTTCAATGATGGCATCACGTGCATTGGTAATAAGATTCAACAGTATTTGTTCTATGTTTATTGAATTTCCATAAATTTTTGGTATCGAATCATTCAGCAAAAGTACTATATCAATATTATGCTTTTTCAATTGATTGTGGGTAAGTGTAACTGCATTCATTATTATTGTGTTAATATCTATTAGTTTGAAAATGTGGTTGTTAGTGGTAAAACTACGTATGTGATCAATGATATAGGTTGCTTTGTCAACCATGGTGCAAATCTTCTGAAGTTCAGATAAAGCTTCTAAATAATTAAAATCATCAAGATTAATATCATCCATCATGTTCTGGGCAATGCTCTTGATGCCTGTTAAGGGTTGGGCAATTTCATGGGCTATGCTTGCAGTAATTTCGGCCATGGTTGAGTATTTTGAAAGTAACTGGATATCATTGTCTTTCTTATTGAGCATTGCAATGTACTGGTCATTTCTTTGCTTTAAAAGCCTGTTTAACTTTGTCAGGTTTGCATTCATACGCGCAAGTGCCCGTATTTTTAAGAGAGCAGTTTGAGAACGTTTCAATGTATCATATATCATGATAGTTAAAAAAACTGTAATGAAACCCGTAAGAGTAATGATAAGTACCTGTATGTTTTGCATATAAGATATAAAACCTAAAATGACCGATTCGATGACCAGCATCCCCTGTAAGAATTTTATGCCATATTTGAATGATATTGTTTTATGTATTGTAAAGGCAGTATATATATGAATGAATGCCAGGATTACAGGCATAATGGTAAATGGCAAAAATAAAGCAATGATAGTTGCAAGCTGAGAAATTCCATATGTATAGATATCACAACGACTTAATGGTTTGATTAAAGCGTGAATAAACAGTGCAAAAACAAACGGGTATACTGGTATAATAATGGTGATGTATGTATGGGATACATTTACAAGAGCTATCGCACCCGATGCTGTTGCCCATAATACAATGGGTATAGAGTAACGACCTTCTTTAAAATTAACGTTAGCAATTGCTACACAAAGGAAAAGAAAGGATAGCAGTGTTAATGATAATAAAATTGTTTCAGCCATAATACTGTTTGATTTTTTTTAAATATCCTGTAGCATTGCCTTACAATGTTTCATTACATACATCACGGTATTCAATTATTGATATGTCAACATATTTCATATAATTTTTGTTTTAAAAGGGGATAGTTATGGGATTTACCTGTGGGATTATAGGTTTGCCAAATGTTGGGAAATCGACCATATTCAATGCCTTAACAGGGGCACATGCCCCAATGGAAAACTATCCGTTTTGTACCATAGAGCCAAATAAAGGCATTGTGCCTGTTCCTGATCAACGGTTGTATACTATTGCAAATGTATTGGAAAAACGTGATCCTATTCCTACAAGGATTGAATTTGTTGATGTTGCAGGGCTTGTTAAAGGTGCTTCCAAAGGCGAGGGGCTGGGCAATATGTTTTTAAGCCATATACGGGCAGTTGATGCAATAGTGCATGTTGTTCGCTGTTTTACAGACAGCGATGTTGTCCATGTTGAGGGGGAAATTCAGCCATTGCGTGATATTGAAATTATTAATACAGAACTTTTGCTGGCAGATATGGAGGTAATACTCAGAGCAAAAGAAAAAATTGAAAAAAAGGCTAAGTCAGGAGATAAAGAAAATGCCCACAGGCTGGAAGTCATTGAGAGATTATTTCAGCATATTAATCAGGGCAACATGCTAAACAGGATTAAGCTGGATGCAGAAGAACTGATAGTGTGCAATGAATATGGACTGATTACTGCAAAACCAATGATTATCTGTGCCAATGTGGATGAGCAGGGGCAAGCAAATGATGCATATACAGCATTACAGGACTATGCCCACAAGAATGGATTGGGAATAGTTGCTATAAGCGCAAAGATTGAAGAAGAAATTGTTGAATTACCACCAGAGGAGCAGCGTGAGTACCGCCAGGCACTGGGTGTAGACAGATCAGCATTGGAACGCCTTATAACAACTGCATACTCCATGCTGGACCTAATCACCTATTATACTATTACAACACAATTGCAGGCATGGACTGTTAAACGGGGAACAACTGCACAAAAAGCAAGCGGCATTATTCACAGCGATTTTGAAAAAGGCTTTATTCGTGCTGAAGTGTTTCATTACGATGACCTTATGCAATGTAAATCTTTGCATGCTATAAAGGAACATGGATTGTTACGTAGTGAAGGGCGTGACTACATTGTTAAGGATGGTGATATCATTCATTTTTTGTTCAGTGTATAATGACTCTATATATTTCTGGAAGCAGATGTATGAACAAAAGAACAAAAAGGCATACAGCTGATTATGTATAAAGTAATTGTATGGATTTATTTAAAAAATATATAACAATCTTTGGATTAGAATCACGATTTACCCTTGAAGAGCTTTCCGAGGCTTACCGAACGTTAGCCATGTTATATCATCCTGATATCAGCAGGGATACAGATGCATTGCAAAAAATGCAGCTTATTAATACTGCATATGATTATCTTAAACAACATGCTGATTCTTTAAACAAACAAAATGAAAGTAAGAACAATAATGTTAAAGATGATGTTTATGCTATTTATAAACATGCTTTTACTATTTTGCAACAGGCATTTTATTACTATTATACGGATGGTACAGGATTTACAGGTAACAAAGGCCATCTTGTAGTAAAGCTAAAAGAAGCCAAAGCCCTGTTTTCAAAAATTATAAAAGAATATCCGTATAATGAATGGGTTGATGACGCTATAGATAAAATAAACAGTATTAATAAATGGCTGTAGGTAAGTATTTACTATATTTTTTTTATAATGAAATATTCTAACGGATGGCGTGTAGAACTTCCCTTTTCATTGGGGTATCCCAATGCAATTACTGCCAAAAGTTCGTAGTCGCTTGAAAGAGAGCACAATTCATTAACCTGTTGCTTTTTATTGAGTATTTCACCCAACCACACAGCTCCCAAACCTTTGTCATGAGCAGCCAGTAGCATATTCTGGATGCATGCGCCAATCCCCAGTATATCTTTATCGCGGTTGTATCCTGATGGGATGTGATAAAAAACACATATACACACCTGTGATTCTTTAATAATACGAGCATACGATGTGCATTGTGACAATGCTTCTTTCTTATCCTTTGATTGAACAATAACAAAACGCCATGGCTGATTGTTAAGGCCTGATGGTGCCCATATTCCTGCTTCTATAATTTGGGAAACAACATCACCAGAAACTGGTTCAGATGTATAATGGCGTATTGAACGTCTGCTTTTTATGGCTTCAATTACTTCCATGATACTACTTCTGATATGAGGCAAGTAATGCGTCAATATTATTTTGCTTTTTTTTAATGCGGGTAATGTGGTCATTAATTATTTTTTCAAAATCAACTTCGCCACGGATTATCTTTACACGTTCAGTTTCAATAAATCCTAAATTGGTTGTAATTTTTACAGTACTTGCAGTGTCAGCATATTTTTTTGCTTCATACCAGTAGGGCAAAGCTTCTTTATACATTTGTTCTGCAATTTTCAGGCTTTCCTGAATGTCTTTTGCATAATCTGCATCGTAAAAATATATATGCTGTTTATCATAGCGTGTAGCAATTTTGAGATAGTTACGCAGTATCAACATGTTGATGTGCATGAACATCAAATTACGGTATTTGTAATATTCATCTTCGGTTTGGATTTTAACCAGAGCTTGCGATGGATGGCGAAATTTACAGGTAAGTGCAATTTTTAAGCGATCAATATTTTTCCGCAATGAGTTTTCATCATAGTACAATTTCATGCCATACAGTTCATAGAAATCTTCAACATAATGAGGTACAACTTTATAATGCATGCGTACCCTAGGAATATAATCTGAAAATGGGACAAACTCTTCTTTCTCTTTCTGGAAGTACTGATACTGGTAATCTTCGGCACCAGTTTGTACAGCTATTAATATAAGTACTATGGTTATAATATATGTTTGTATCTTCATGATGGTAGTATGTGTAATTTAATTATCATATACAGACTGCTATAATGAACTATCGCCCAAAATATAGTACAGTATGATTATCGGAACGAAGGTGTTGTTGCGTGAACAGATTATTGCATATGTGCAAAGAGTATTCTTAGACCTATGATTATGAGTATGCATCCGCCAATTAGCTCAGCGCGTTTGCCAATAATGTCACTTGCCTTGCGGCCCAAAAAAACTCCCAAGGTAGAAAACAATGCGCAGGTTATACCAATAATAATACTTGGCATGATGATGGGTTTATGAAGAACGCCAAAACTAAGTCCCACTGCCAATGCATCAATGCTGGTTGCAAGTGCTAACAATATCAGGGTAAAGCCTTTTGATGGATCACCCTTGAATGAAGCTTCTTCCTGACTAAATGAAGCTATTATCATGCGTATCCCAATGAACAAAAGCAGGCCAAACGCAATCCAGTGGTCAAAATTTTTTATGATTGGTTCTATGGCAACTCCGCCAAAGTAGCCAATAATTGGCATTGCAAACTGAAATAACCCAAAATGGAAGGCAATTCTGAAATAGAATTTATGATAGGGTTTGTAGATATATAATCCTGAAGCAATAGAAACTGAGAACGCATCCATTGCAAGTGCCACTGCAATTCCCAATGTGGATATAATGTCCATAGCTATCACTCAAAAAATAATTTTAAATATTTTTCAATACTTAGCGCATGTTCTAATTTTATCTGCGACTCAACTACCCATGATGATTGTGGGAAGCGAGCTAATGTTAACTGTAAAAGCTGGATTGCCTTAACCAGATTGGTTATAGCCTGTTCTTTTTTAAAAAAACCTCTGTTGTGTCTTTCATAGAATATTTCCTTCTGGGAACGCAGCAGGTAGTCATCACCCTGTCTGTAAATTCTGAATGCCTCAACATCAAGTATGTTGGCATATGAATCAATAATATTGAGACATTCTGATGATTTGTAAAATGTGAAAAGCAATTCTTTGAAAATATTGAAATGTTGTAAAAATTCCTCGTCATTGGTATATTCACACAGATTGTCTATTCCATGGTAACTGCGTCGTAGCTGCACAACAATTTTTTTGAATATATCAGCATTTGCGGGCATGTCTCTGCGTGCCAGATTGTAAAGATTATACTGGAAATATTGATAGAGTGCATCCTTTGCTTTTTCACGGTATTGTATAAAATACTGTGTTAAAAGATCTTCGCGTAGTATATCTTCTTTTTTAAATTTTGGTTCTTTTTTCTGAGGTGTAACTTTTTCATTAACTGTTGATTTGTCTTTGAAACGATGGGCCATTATAGTATTGTACGCAACATTTATTGTTGCCATAGCTTTGTTAGCCCATTCAATTCTATGGGGATTTTTATCCGGATGGTACAGTAATGCAAGTTTCTTGAATGCTTTTGCTATTTCAGCATCACTTGCATTCTTTGGAACCTGCAATAGTGTATACGATTCTTCTAATGTTAACATGTGAATTATATAGCATTTACATTGTAATATAAGTATATACGTTTACACTGCAATGCACTATGTTTTTTTATAAATCAATTATTTTATGGTGAATATCAAAAAAAAGTATACTGTATGTATTATAGTAAAAGTTGAATTTTTTTTACGCGATAGTTAATGATATAAAATGTGCTTGCAAAAAAAACTATTTGTGTGCAATCAATGGTAAATACGTATATAGCACCATTAGCGTTTTTGCCTGCATGTGCATTCCATACAATTATAATAATGATATGGCAGCAAGCGGTTGATGAAAAAATAATTGACAACAACTATACATTAGTATATATTAACAAAAAAGGCAAGGTAGTATCATGATAAAACCTTTAACAAAAAAACAGCAGGCAATTTTTTCCTTTATAAAACAAACGATTAAAAAAACGGGTTTCCCTCCAACAGTTCGGGAAATTGGCAATCAGTTTTCAATTACAGTAAAAGGTGCCTATGACCATTTAAAGGCAATAGAAAAAAAAGGATATTTGAGATGTGAAGCAGGTAAGTCGCGTGCAATTGAATTACTCATTGATAAAGAAGATGTATATGCTGATGTTCGTTCCATCCCACTGGTTGGGACAATTGCTGCAGGTATACCCATATTAGCACAGGAAAATATTGAACGTTATATTCAGCTTCCATCAGGATTTTTGCCCGAAGGCACATTATTTGGTCTTAAAGTTAAAGGTGACTCGATGACAGGTGCTGGTATTTATGATGGAGATATTGCCATTATCAGGCAGCAACCAAGTGCTAACAATGGAGAAATAGTGGCGGCACTCATTGATAATGAAGCAACACTGAAAATATTCAAAAAAACAGAGCGTAAAGTACAGCTTTTACCTGCTAATGAAAAATACAACCCCATAACAACTGATACTGTTACCATTTTAGGTGTATTGAAAGCATTATTCAGAACATATTAAATTAAAAAAATAGTAGACACGACATAACGCTGCTTCATTATGGTTCCATTCACAGAAGCCCCGTTTGGATAGTGTCTGACTATGCATAATGTGTATGACAAACAGTTCAGTTATGATCATTTGATGGATCAGTTCCATAATACCGATACAAAAATTAATGGATTACAGTTATTTTATGATAACAGGGATAAAGTTCTTTCCTGGTTTAACTATGATACTCTCATCACCATAGCACTGTACCACTTTATTGATCAATTGGCATATGAAATCCAGGAGTTTCCTCATAATAGCGACAGATATATTTTAGACATGCTCTATAGAAAAGCCGAAACTTATCTGGCCTTCATGAAAGGGGTACAGTATTATGAGCAGTTTTTACTTATCAATAATTTAATTCATGATGATGTGCTTATAATATGGAGGCATACTCTACTTGGTTTTCGTGACCGATGTATTAATGATTTTCATGAGCAGAAATCATTACAGTATACCATAACCACAGCATTGCTTACAATGCCCGATGAGTCATTAATTCCGTTTTTTTATGATATTGCATTGTCATCAGAACCTGATATTGCCATAAGTGCTATTGTTGGATTGGCTTTATTCAGAAAAAAATTTGCTAACTGGAAAAAGTTATATAAAGGTGATAGTGACTATGATGCTATGATTACAGTAGCATCTTCCTTTGATATACAGGATTATGATTATCATAATCCACCTCATAATATGTATATATTATTTTTATACATCCGAACATCTGAAATTTTTGTTAGTAATGTTTCTGAAGTTTTACCTTTGATAAATACTGTTTTGCATGCCATACCCGAAAATCATATTTTGTATATGCGTTCTATTGAAGCTATTGAAAGTATGCTATACAGATTAAAACACAGGGAGTTTAATCATTTCACCAGTGATGATATCATGAATCTTATTTCAGTTTTCAATACCCTGCCTTTGGAAATAGTTCAGAATATTGTACAATACTGGAATATCCCTATAATGGATTTTATATATACGGTTCAACGAGTTATTCAGGAAAAGCAAATAAACCTGGATGACTGTTCTAATATTGCAACGCTTCTATGTACTGCTGAATTTGATTGATGTAGTACATCATGAATTCCTTATTTTGCGCTTGACTAAAAAAAACACTACTATAGTATGAATGGACATACAGTCTATGATATGGAGGGCAGCATGATTCTGGTAACTGGTTGTAACAGTTTGGTAGGTCGTACACTTATAGCAAAGCTTTTACAGGATGGAGAGCAGGTTAAAGTCATTGATATGTGGAAAGGTGCCAAATTACCAGATGCTGCCACTTTTTATCAGAGCAATCTTTTAGATATAGATAGTATTGAAGAGGCCATGGAAGATGTTGATACGGTTTTTCACCTGATGGATGTTGAAGATGCATCATATTATGGTCGCCGATTTATGAAAAAAGTTAATAGTAAAGGGACTGAAAACCTTTTAAAAGTTGCTGCAGAAAAAAATATAAATCATTTTATATTTTTATCCAGTGGCAAAGTGTATGGAAATCCCGATACCATGCCTATAAAAGAAGATGATCCATTAAAACCCAATACCCCATATGGCAAGGACAAAGTTAAAGCCGAAAAACTGTGTTTACAATTTGCTGAAGAAGGGTTGCCAGTTACTATTGTACGGCCAACCATTATAACGGGGCCTGGAGTTGATGATGCTATGATTTTAATTATTCTGTATATGGCACTGGCAATGGGTGATTCCAACAGATTATATATAGCAGGTGATGGTGATTCCCGATATCAACTTGTACATCCCGATGATGTCGTTGCTGCGTTGCTTGCTATTAAACATAAGCAGGTATCTAAAGGCAAAATCTATAATATTGGTTCTGATAATGTCCCCACTCAGCTTGAGCAGGTAGTTAAGGTTAAGGAAATAGCTCAGTTAGATTGCCAGATTAAACATATAACGCCCTTTTTCACAAGGGTACTATCGGTTTTACTAAAGCCATTAAACATTCATTATTTGCGGAAAGACCATGTACAGTTTATTTTATCCAATTTTGTCCTTGATTGTAATAAAATTAAAGAGGAACTGAACTGGGTCCCCAAAAAGACTAATATTGAAATATGGACAGAAACAATTGACTGGTACAGAAGGGAAAAACTATAGTATGTATGTTTAGTTGTTCTTTTTCACTATAATTGTTTTTATTTTAAGCACTATACGTTTAATAAATTGTAAAAGCTTAATAAAAAGAACCCGTAAAAACTGTCCAATATTTCCCTCACCTAAATCAGAAGTAAGCAGCATCTGAGCTTTCCGTATTTCTTCAGTTGAAAGTGGTGTCTGGGACATCTTCATTTCTTTAAGCTTTTCCTTGAGTTGTTTTTTAGAAAGTTTCAACGTTTCTTTGTCAGAAAATTTTCCTGTTTCCATCACAAGCTGTAATAATGAAGGGTCAGCTAAAATATCCTGGGTAATCTTCTGCAATTTATAGGCACATCGCTTCAGAATGGGATTTGCACTATTCTTTTTGTTTTCCAGCAATAACGATACATATTGTGACAAAAAATATGCCTGTTTAAAAAGCTTTTTTCTTTCTTCCAGTGTTTTTGTATTAAAATCAATGCGAGTAAATGCATCAACAGCGGTTTCGATGGCGTCCAATTTTTCATCGGTAAGTTCATACAGTGATGATGGATCAAGATCAGGTATTTCTACAAAACGATGTGAAATTTCTTTCAAATCCTTAAACATGGTTTCAGAGTATTCCAGAATGTATCGGTATGCACGTTTCTGTAAGGGCGATAGGGCTTCCTCGCCTTCCTGTGACTTTTCCATCTTTTGCTGAATTTCTTTAATATTAAGCGCAGTGGGGTCAAATTTTATCTTGTTGGCATCAAACGTTTTTTTCATTTCGAAGTAATCAGGTTCAGCTAAATCGCGGCCAATTTTTAAGATGTTTAATTTGATGTCGCCTAATTTTTCTTTCATTAAGTACTTATCAATCTTGCTGATACCGTCGGTTACCACAAGTATTTCAGCATTAAGCATATCTTTGTCATAATGGATGTCATCTATGGCTTGAAATACTGCCTGTTGCAAATTGGTGCTGGTACCACCAGTAGTGGTGAGCAATACGCGTTCAATTAAAAATGGAAAATCTTCTTTTTTTTCAATCTTAAACAGGTCGCCAGGTTTTGAATCAAATGGCCTGTAAAAAATCTTTGCATTACTGTTTAATTTACGACGTAAAAATTCGGCAACCAAACACTTGGAAAAAAATGAGCGCATTCTGATTTCCATAGATCGGGATCGGTCTAACAGCAGGTAAAATTTTTGGTCAAAACGGTTTGCCTGTCTACCACTTTCATCCTGCAATGTTGAAATGGGTTTAAATGTATCAGCCTTTTCTTCATAAAATTTTTGAACCAACAGTTCATGCTTGAAAAGTTTAATGTCAAAAATATCATCATCCCATGCAAGTTCGCGTGGCAGAGCTTTCTTTAAATCGTAGATGGTGCGGTATCGGTCAATGACCATAATATCGCTTAATGGGGATATGCGTTCCACACGATTAACAAGAATTGATTCATCGCGGTTGGGTGCTTCAATTTTTTCTTCGCGGGAAATATCTTCTACTGCGTTCAATGCTTCAGATATTAATTCAGGAGTAAACACTACCTGAGCTATCTCAAAGATAACAAAAAATTCCGGGGGCAAAATAACTGATAGCTCTTCAAATAGGCCCAATGAATCCCAGTATTCAAAAAAATCTAAACTGGGCCGTGAAGGCGCCTGTAATGTTGTGATTACCTGTGACATGGCATTTACAATATAGCAAAATAATCTTTGGTTATACCTTCTTTCAGCTCGCGAACTTCTTCAACTGCAGGCTGCAGTTCGGTTAAACTGCGTTTCAAGGTTTCCAAGGTAATCTCATCATCGCTTGCACGTGACGGGAAAAGTTTCTTTAAAAGATTCTTCAGTCCCCGCAGTATACCTGACGATGAAGCAAGGAGGCGTTCTTTCTTTTCAGGATTTTCCATAATTTCCTGGAAAATACGGCGAAGGTTCAGCAAAAACTCAATCTGCTGAATTGCACCAGTTGCATTGAAGTGTACCATGGTTTGCTGGTATGCATCTAAAAATACATCCTTTTCTGATTTGTCCTTTGCTTTAACCGAGATAAAACTATTCAGTGTGCATAGTGCTAAATACATATCCTTAAGGTCATCCATGGTAACCTCAAAACGGTTGTTAAGGAGTGCATTGGCTCTGAGGAAATCCTGTAATTTTGCCTGTTTACGCGGGCTAATAAAGAATTTATAATCGGATTTTCGCATGTCGCTTACAAACTTGTTGGTGATGACATTTTTCATGAAGTAAATGAAATCGGGTATCTCAATCTTAACTTCTTTATTCTTGTTACGCACAATATCCGACAGATAGATAATCTGATTAAATGGAATCTTTTTATCAGGTTCTATCGCCTTGCCCCTGCTGAAAGCATACGTATGATCAATCAGCAATTGCTGGTATACATTATCGTCTTCAGGGATAATTGATTTATAGGTGAAGCGGTCTAAAATTGCTTCGGTAACTTCATTCATGCGCATGTAGTTGGCGGTGGCTATAGCGGTGTGTATAGCAACATCAATCTGCTCAGGGCCATTTATAAATTTTCGTTCGTTCAATACCGATAGCAATGAACGCAATACTACATCACTGGCATCAAAGAATTCATCCAGGAAAACTAAATTTGCTTCAATTATTGAACCGTGTATATTGTGACGGATGCGTCCCTTTTTGAATTCATCAATATTATATGGTCCAAAGTAATTGTCTGGGGTTTGTTCCTTGCTTGCCTGAGATGCAAAAACTCGTACATTATCAAATGTATTGAATATGTAATTTGCCAGATACGATTTTGCCATACCTGTTCGCGATAACAGAAGCATATGCTCACGTGTCAGTATAGCATACATTGCCTGTTTAATAATTTCCTCACGCCCAATTACATTCTTTGCAATACGTTCCATATGCCATTTAAGATACTGTATGGTGCTTGGAATATCGGTTGCTTCAGCCTCAATTGCTTTGGGCAGTATTTCGGGTTTTTTGCCAGGCAGCTTTTCCATCTGCTGGGTTGTGACATGCTCAGTTTTTATTGTTTGCTTTTCTTCTGGCTGCAGATCCTTTTTTTCTTCATCAGGTGCAATGATAATATATCCTTCCTGATCAAGGAGTGATTCGGCATCATTGAGGTAATTTCTTTGTGAAGGGTTTTGCGATTTCATATAGTCCCCCTTTAGTCAATAGCTGGAAGTAGTATTTTAAATGAAGTACCCTCACCAGGGGCGCTTTTAACTCCTATTGCTCCGCCATGGTTGTTTATAATTGTGTAGGTGACCATCAGTCCCAATCCTGTAGATTTTGGACCTTTTGTTGTAAAAAATGGCTGAAATATCTTTGAAAGATTTTCAGGAGGAATACCAATGCCGGTGTCTTCAATGGTAATGCTGGCAAATTTTTCACCATTCTTCAGTACGCTGCCAACATTAATGCGAATTTCCCCTTTATTGGGCATTGCTTCTTCAGCATTGCTTATGATATGCAATAAAGCCTGTATAAGCTGATTTTTTCTGCCTTTGATTTTGGGGCTTTCTTTTGGATATGCCGTGTTAATAATAAATCCGCTTTTTTGCAGACGGTTCAGTGTTATCTGAATGGGATGACTTGTTATTAGTTTATGTACTTCAAATGTTTCAACATCATCATCGCCAGGTTTTCCTAAATTTAGCAGTTGCTCGGTAATCTGACTGATGCGGGAAAGCTCATCCTTCATTGATTTAACGTAGTCATGGACAGGACTTGTTTCGGGTATGTTGTTTTCAATAAAGTTAAGGTCGATAGTCAACAGGTTAATAGGAACTTTGAGTTCATAAGCAACCCCCGCAGCAAGTAATCCCATTGCAGAAAGCTTTTCGGCTCGTTGCATCCGTTTCTGTATCTGTGCCTGTTCAGTTGCATCTTCAATCATTATTAAAATGCTTTTTACCTTTTTATCAAAGTCCAGGATGGGATTAGCCCGTACATTGAGTGTCAGCTCTCGGTCCTGATGAGAAGGCTGGTAGGTAAGATTTTTAATATACACGGGTTTTTTCTGAGTAGCTATCTCTTCTAAATATTTTTTCAAGTCAACGCTAAAACCAGGCATTTCGGTTAAGTTCATGCCCACTCGTGTTTCATCCGGTCCATAACCAATGATGCGGCGCAATGCAGGATTTTCAGTAAGAATAATGCCTGTAGGATCAATGGTAAAGATTCCAATAGGGGAATTGTTTATAATTTCATCATTTAATGTTGATAGCCGTTTTAATTCTTCAGCCTGCCGTAGTTGCTCTTTTATTTTTTCTTCAAGCCTGCGAGAACTTTCTTTAAGCTTTTTCTCCATTAAGTGCATTTCGGTAATATTGCGCAAAATGCCAAAAAGGCCGGTGATGTTTCCCTCATCATCTTTGATAGGTGCAAGATTTGCCATCAGGTATACAGGATTCCCATCCTTGTCAAATGTCTTCATTTTTTCGTTGTGTATTGATTTACCTTCAAATAATATTTGATTGAATACTGTCGTGGCTCTATCAAGTTCAATGGCAGGTAAGTATAACGAAAAATGCATCCCAATGGCATCTTTCCTGCTTACCGGGAACAAATCTTCCATTGCCCTGTTGCGGTAAACCATATTCCCTTCACTGTCCAGTACAAAAATAATATCATCAGCAGCCTCAACCAATCTTTTGAAATCCACTGGCTCTTCCTGCACTCCTTTTTGAAGCAGATCAATCTTTAACTGAAGCTGCTGTACCAGTTTGATGAGTTCTTCCTGAGAAAGTTGTTGTAGTGTTTTGGTATCCATAATTACTTACCTGAACTTGGGATTTTGAGGGCCACTTAATGTGGTAAAGAACCAGACTTCAAGAACCAGGCTGAAAATTGTTCCAATAAGGAAAGCTATAGCAAACGTTGGAAGGTCCATCATTAAAATATACACACCACCTGCTGCAAACACAGCTAGAAGAATAAGCCGCAAAATAAAACCACCTGCTGTAATTGATAACAGTACCAGCGTATTGGATTTCATGCCTTTGATTGCTCCTGCTATCCACAGCAATGTAAGAATAAGGCTAAGCAGGCAACCTATTGCAAATCCCTTTCCTGGTGCCACTCCTCCAAAATAATATACAATTGAAGAAAGAATAATGCAAAAGATAGTATAAATAAGTATGCTGAGGTATGCTATTTTTACGTTACTCATAGATTGACCTATCCTGTATTAAGCACTATATACAAATTTATAATGTATAATTTTTAGCTGTGACAGGTCAACTAATATTTTTTATTTTAAAAACAGGAACTGTCACAAGACAGTTCCTGAATATGATATGTTACCCTAATTTTGCTAGAAGTGCTTCACTTACTTCTTTTACACCCGGAGTACCGTCAACTTCAATAATTTTAGGTTTACCACCATTTTGCTTTGAAATATCCTTGAAGTATTGAACTGCGGCTAATGTTCCTGTTTTTGTATCATAATATATATCATGACGCTTGTTAATAGCCGCTTCGTCCTGGTCATCAGCACGTGTTGAAAGCTTGCCACCACATACACGACACACAAAACCGCCATCTTTTTCTGCAGGCTTGATAGCATCAATGTATATGTTATTTGGATGATTATTGTCTTTTTCGCACAGTCTTCTGCCCATAATGCGTTTTTTTGCACTATCTCTGTCCAGAACTATCTCAATGACGTAATCAAGGGCCATGCCTGCTTCTTTTAGTGCTTTATCAAGGGCTTTTGCCTGCTCTACGTTTCGCGGGAACCCATCTAAAAGCCAGCCATTTTTGCAGTCAGCTTCCTGTAACCGGTTCAGTATCATAGGAATAGTGATATCATCTGGAACCAGGTCACCACGGTCAATATACGCTTTAGCTTTAATGCCAAGCTGGGTGCCTTTTTTAATGTTTTCTCTGAAAATAACACCTGATTCAATGTGCGGAAGATTAAATTTTTTTTGTACAACCGCACCCTGCGTCCCTTTACCGCTGCCGTTTGGGCCAAATATTAGTATATTCATGGTACCACCTCTTGGATTAGTATGTGTATAGCTGAAACATTCAGCATAGAAAATCATTTCATAGCAACAGTAAAAAACTGTATATAATTGTAAAGTAAGTTTTTATGTGGGCGATAGCTCAGTAAACATTAACTAGGGATGATAAGTTATGCTGTTTGTTGGAGCACTTCAGGGGGTGGTCCCCAATGGAACTGGCAGCAATGTATACCGTTTTCTTTATAAAAATGAAATGTATAAGAGCGACTTTCGTAATAATTAGGATAGTTATCGGTATTTGTTTCTTTTAATCGTTTGTTGAAATAGTTTAAAAATTCAACTAGAACGTTGTCCAAACAGTATGCAATGATTTTAGCAAGAGACATCTTCCATAATTTTTTTACATCTAAATACAATTCATATTCTGAATGATAAACATATAAATGCACACGTTTCCAGTTTTGTTTTCCCATCCTTTTTCTGTATGATAACCGTGTAAAGGCCTGAAAACGATACTTCTCTTTTTTAGCTGCGTAATTTATCAAAAGATAAATAAACGTGTGAAGTGGAATATTGTATTGTTTTGTGTAATATTCCAATAATTCACAATGTTGATACGATATGCAGGTGGTAGTTTCAAAAGTCATGTTCTATTCCTCCCAAAGTAGTATATATGTAAATTATAATACCGATAACTATCGCATAACACTTTTCCTGTAAACTTTTTTTTATTGAAAATTATCATTATTGTAGTGTTCAATTTGAATAGTTCTATCTATCATATCAAAAAATAGGAGGTTCCCATGATAGTTACTATAGTAAACGTTCATGTAAAGCCAGAGCATGTTGATGATTTTATTAAAACAACTATCGAAAATCATAAAAATTCAATTAAAGAATCTGGAAACTTACGATTTGATGCGTTGCAGTGTAACGATGACCCCACAAAATTTATTTTGTATGAAGCATATATCTCCTCTGAAGCAGCTGCAGAGCATAAAAACACCTCTCACTACGCAGTATGGAAAGATACCGTTGCGCCATGGATGGCACAACCACGTCAAGGTACCACCTACACCATCATTGCACCAAACGAGGTTACATTATGGAAATGATTTCGTTTACTGTGGGGCATTTGCCACAAACATATTTTGCTAAAGGAGCTATCGCTACATTACCAAAACACACCAGGCACTTTGGAACGCATGTATTGCTTGTTACTGGTAGCCAATCGTTAGAGAAATCGGGAAGACTCAATGATATTGTAGCAATGCTTGGCAATGAAGGAATACATATTGAACGCGTGGCTGTAAGCGGTGAGCCTTCACCGCAGCTTGTTGATGATGCGGTGAAAGAATGTACGGGGAAGCACATTGATGTTGTGGTGTCAATTGGTGGGGGGAGTGTAATTGATGCAGGTAAAGCAATTTCAGCAATGATACCTGTCGATGGAAGTGTAACCGATTATCTGGAAATCGTTGGCACAAAGCAGCACAGCGGTATCAAGATTCCTTTTATTGCTGTGCCTACTACAGCTGGAACTGGAAGTGAGGCAACCAAAAATGCAGTATTAAGCAAAACTGGTAAAAACGGTTTTAAGCGCTCACTCAGGCATGACAATTTTGTGCCCAACATTGCTATCATTGATCCAGAGCTTATGCTTGGGTGCCCTTCCGGAGTCACTGCAGCAAGCGGACTTGATGCGCTTACGCAATTGATTGAGTCGTATGTGTCAACACATGCAAATCCTTTCACCGATGCACTGGCCGAAAGTGGTATTGCAAAGATTGGGCACAGTTTGTTGCCACTATATATTCACCATGAAGATACGGTCATCCATCGCGCTAATATGGCGTACGGCGCATTTATATCGGGCATAACGCTTGCGCATGCAGGGCTTGGCGTGGTGCATGGGTTAGCGTCACCGCTTGGGGCATTGTTTAACATTCCTCATGGCGTTGCCTGCGGGACACTGTTAGCTTTAGCAACAAAAGCTACAATAAAAAAATTACAAGCATTGGGCGATAGTTACTATATAAAAAAATATGCTGCTATAAGTGAGCTTTTAACGGGGTATAAAAGCACCAGTGAGCAGGAAGCTTGTAATAAGCTTATTGCCACATTAGAAGAGTGGGTTAATATATTGCACATACCTCGCCTGTCTGAATACGGTGTGCGCGAGGTAGATTTTGCTGCGATAATTAAGGATGGTAGCAATAAGAATAATCCAGCACCACTTAATGAACAGGAAATAATGCTCATGTTACAGGAACGATTATAAAAGTTTTTTCTTAGATAGAGAAACTATATAAAACAGAAATATTTATACCCCAAAAAATATCCCTCTGATCATTATAATCTCTATCAAATCTGAATTCATCCCCTGGATCATAGTTGGTTTTTTTAACATCAGCTTGTTTATATTTAAGATATTGATATCTAAAACCTGTGAGTAATGTTATATTAAATGAGGGAAGAAAATATGCTAATGACAATGAATTATTAATGCCATAGGCATTTAACGTGTATATGTATGATGGTGGATTTGCACCTGAGTTTTCCTTCCACGAATCTTCAACCTTTGTTCTCAGATATATTCCTGAAATATTCAAAAGCATGGCAAAATTTTCATCTAAAGGAATTGTCAATCCAATGCCTAAACCCGGACCATAACTGTTTGATAATAATTCACGGGAAAATGGGCCTGGAGGAGTATCATATATTCCTCTCTGTGTTTCAGTAAGATTATAGTGTTGAAACTTAAGCCCAACAAAAAATTGTACATAAGTAAATGCTCTGTAATTTAGTATGATATCTGTATCATATTTTGTAATATCCATTGTTGAATGGATTGATTCTGTGCCTCCTTCATACCACATTTTAATACATGAAGCAGTGTATTTCCCATAGATCATGTTTGCACCCAGGCTAAATGTATCACCAAGTTTTAATGAAACTATTGGTCCAATCAAATAAGTATCATCCATTTTAAAATGTGTTTTTTCACCGGATTCATCGCGGAATATATCCCGAAATTCTTTTTCCCAGTGAGGTTTCCAGTTAGCATACCATAATGTTGCACCAACATTTAAATCTAATGCAAAGGCATTAGTGGAAATCATGATAGTAGCTATAATTAAAAGTTGTGATATTTTATTTATCATAACGTATCCCCTTCATCTGAAAATTTAAAGTCAATAGTGAATATTATTTTATTTGATTATTATCTAATACAGAATATTAACAGAATGGTTTACGGTGTGGAATGTGCCCAATCTGAAATTATATCTTTATATTATAGTATACTATAAAATAATAAACATATATTGTAAGAATTATAAATACATCTTTGCAAATGTCAATATAAAATTAAATCATAATTTGTTATTGTAAATTGTCTCTTATTATCCTATTCGTGAAGATTCTTAATCAAAAGAACTATCGAGTATCTTGAAAATTTCCTCTATTCTGTCACAGCTAATTATTCCCTGCCTAATCTTGCTTGCACCAGGAAATCCTTTAAGGTAATGCACAATATGCTTGCGCATAAGTATGACACCGTAAGAGCCATAGTGTTCTATCATAAGTTTGTAGTGTAATGCAATTGTTTCACGCTTCTCTTCCCACGAGGGAGTTTTACCGCAAAATATCCAGGGATTACCCAATGCAGCGCGTCCAATCATCACTGCGCTACATCCGCTTGATTGCAACTTTGTCAGGGCATGATCATAGCTTGTGATGTCGCCATTCCCAACAATGGGAACTTTTGCGGTACGTGCAATATGGGTTATTGCTTCCCAGTCCGCTTTACCACTGTAGTACTGGTCACGCGTTCTGCCATGCACTGTAATGAAGGCAACACCAGCTTCTTCAAGCGCATGCACAACCTCCATATAATTTTTTGTGCCCTGCGAAAGCCCAAGTCGTATCTTTGCTGAAACTGGCACATGTATGCTGGACACTACAGCGCAAGCTATTTTATACAGTAAATCAATATCTTTCAGTAAACCAGCACCTTTGCCGTTGTTACACACTTTAGGAGCGCAACAACCGCAGTTAATGTCAATACAATCAGGTTTAAGCGATAGTAACTGGCAAGCCGCTTCCTGCATAATAGCTGGGTCATTGCCAAAAATCTGAATCCCTAATGGCCTTTCGTATGGAGTGAATGTAAGCAGATCAAGAGTCTTTTTATTGTGCCGAACAATGCCATCGGCGCTGATAAGCTCAGTGAAAACCATCCCAGCGCCAAAAGAGCAAGCAATACGCCTGAACGGCGAGTCGGTGTAACCAGCCATTGGCGCAAGCATGATAGGATCTTGTAATTGAATTGGAAAGCCCATAGCTAAAAAAACCATAGCACAACAGGTTACACTGTTAAAATTAAATTTTCTTCACGCCGGGATATATAGCTCTGACCCCATTTTACCAGAGTACCCTGCATGATAGAAAAAATGGCTCATGCAAAGATGCTGATAACACAGGGGACAAAGATTTTTTAGATAAATTGCTCTGACCCCCGTTAATCAGCGCACGTAGCGATCTCTGCGCACTTAGCGTGATTATCCCTTTAATCAGTATGTATAAATTTTATTTATCATCAATATTTTATACTTGATAAAAAATTGTTACTGCAACTACAATAACTGACACTATACGTAATATCATACAGGGGGTTTGGTACCATGAAAAAATATATAGTACTTTGCTGCAGTATCATACTTTGTGCAATGCCATTATTTGCACAGGATTTTACTATAATTCAGACAACTGACCTGCATTCACATTTTTTAGGGTTTTCACCCAATATTGATTATACACCTAATACAATAAATGATGATGCTACCATCGGTGGTTTTGCACGTATTGCTACTGTCATCAATAATATTAAGAAAAGCCGAAAAAATCCTGTACTGCTGCTTGATTCTGGCGATTTTTTAATGGGATCGGTGTTTCATCTTTTGTGCCGTGAAGAAGCCTTTGAACTGCGCCTCATGAAAAAAATGGGTTATGACGTCATTACACTGGGTAATCACGAATTTGATCTGTATCCCGATGGCCTGGCGCGCATCATACGGGCAGCACAGAAGTACAATGCATTGCCTGCAATTGTTGCAAGCAATATTGTATTCAGTGCCGATAGCAAGGATGATGATAGCCTTGAAAAAGTCTTTGAAGATGAGTTGGTCAAACCATATACTGTGATGACAAAAGGAAAATTAAAGATAGGCTTTTTTGGGCTTATTGGGAAAGATGCTGCGGAAGTTTCACCATTTGCTCATCCTGTAACCTTTGCTGATCAGGTACAAACAGCAAAACAGATGGTGGATATATTGCGAAACAAAGAAAAGGTTGATGTAGTAATATGCATTTCGCACAGTGGCATCAGAAAGTATCAGGATAAAGATGAAATTGAAGCTGGACGTTCCGAAGATGTGCAGCTGGCAAAAGAAGTCAAAGGAATTGACGTTATCATCAGTGGGCATACTCATGTAAAAATAAAACAGCCAATTATTGTTGGCAAAACAATCATTACACAGTCGTATGAGTATGGCAAGCAGGTTGCTGTTCTTGACTTGAGTTTATCAAAAGATGGTGTCGTATTAAAAAACTATACATATGTTGATATCAATGATTCTATAAAAGGGGATCCAGCAATAACTGCTCTCATCAATCAGTTTGTGCAAAGGATTAATCAACAGGTACTATCGCCCCTAAAACTTACATGCGATAGTGTGCTTGCCAAAACAAAATTTGATTTAGTCATCAAAGAGGAAGAAACTAACCTGGGCAATCTGATTGCTGATTCAATACGCTGGTATGTTAACAGCGTTGATTTTGATCCAAAGGATCCTGATAGCAGGGTAGCAATAGGTGTAATATCTAACGGTGTCATTCGCGACAACATCGTGGTGGGTAAAACTGGTAAGGTGGTGCTGTCTGATGCATTTGCTACTATTCCGCTTGGCATTGGCATGGATGAAAAAAAGACCATGGGCTATCCACTGATAACCTGTTATGTGTATGCGTCGGAAATTAAGAAGGCACTTGAAATTTTAACAAGCATCTATCCACTAAAAGGGAACGATTATTTTATTCAGGTTTCGGGCGTCAAATTTACCTATAATCCCAAACGAATGCTTTTTGACCGCGTAACGGAAATCTGGATTGGCGATGAACAAAACGGCTATGTGCCACTTGATTATTCGGATAATAATAAAAAGTTATATCGTATTGCTGCTGATATCTATAATGCAACGTTTTTAAAAATCATTGGCAACTTCACCTGGCATATTCTGGACATTGTACCCAAATGGCGTGACGGGAAACCAATAGAAAAGCTTACCGAAGCACGTGTTGATGCTGATAAACGAAAACCTGGCATACAGGAAGCAAAGGAATGGATAGGTGTTATTGAATATATCCGTAGCTTCAAGGATGAGGACGGTGATGGCACTCCTGATATTCCTGCTATGTATCAGGGGAAGCTTGGGCGTATAGTTGTTGAAGCAAGCTTGAATCCATATCATTTACTCAAGCGCGGAACAAAGGTTACCTGGATTGGATTTATAATCTTTTTAATAGTGGTGGCGATAGTTACTGTGGTAGTGGTAGTTGTGATTAAAAGATTCAAAAGGTAGTAATAAGATGGTAGGAAGAGCGTTCTCTGTGTGATGTGCTTGTTGAATGCTATGATATACAGAGAACGCTGTATATTCCCCACATTACAATGCTATTACGAAATTCACTTATTATAGTTAATATAATAAATGTTTGACAAAATTAAATTATGTATTACTTTATATGTAAAGTAATACATTTTAAAGGGAGTAATGTATGTCATTATCTAAAATTACCAAAAAAGGGCAGATTACATTACCTGCAAAATTAAGAAAAAAACTTAATACTAATGAAGTTCATATAAAGATGGTTGATGATGCAATTATTATAACACCTGCAAAAAAATTAGGTGGGATTTTTAAGAAATATGCAAAAAAAGATATTCCTATTGATACATTGTTAAAAAAAGAAAAAGAGGCATTTGCCGATGCAATCACGGAAAAGCATACTCATTGATGCAAATATTATATTGCGATATTTGTTATGTGATAGCAAAGATCTTTATTATAAAGCTGAAAAGTTTTTTAAAGAAGTTGAAAAAGGTAATATCAAAGCCTATATACATCATGCAGTATTAGCTGAGGTTGTCTATGTTTTGACAAAAGTATATAAAATAAAGAGGAATGAAATTGCTGATATTTTGATTGAGTTTATTTCACATAAAGGAATATTAGTTGATAATAAAGAAATTATTATAAACTCATTGCGAATTTATTGTAATAGTAATTATGATTATGTGGATTGTCTGTTGTGTGCATATTCATATGCATATACAGTTTATTCTTTTGACAAAGATATAAACAATTACATTAGCAAAGAACGCCTCTATTCGGGCTGATGGATGAAACAATATTATCATAAAGGCAAAAAAATTAAAATAGAAGTCTTTGCTTTACTCCTTCATCTTGAATGTTTTGATGAAATGTCAGATGTAGATATATATGTTCAGTGATTAACTCAAGAAAAAAGAAAAGAATTGTTCACTGGCCTTGAAGAAATATTTAGAGAAATTACATTTGATTTATTATTCGACGATGATAGTATACGCCCTGAGATTATTCAAAAAATAAAAAAAGAATGTAAACTATGAAAGCCCTCATAGCTGATATATAAGCTGATATAACCTATTTACAAAAAGAAAAAAATAGTATCATGAGGAAATTAAAACGTTTAGAAACTTAAAAAAGATTATGAAAATATTGATTCACATATAAAAGCATTAGCTGGGTCATTACATTCAATATATACAGGTTGTGAGAATATTCTTGAAAGGATTATACGAACCATTGATGGCGATATCCCACTAGGAAAAGATTATCACAGCTTGCTTTTACAAAGGGCTGTTACAGAAATAGAAGGTGTTCGCCCACCAATTATAACTATAGAAATATTTACAAAATTAGATGAAATGCGAGCATACAGGCATAAATTTAGAAATATATATCTGTATCTCATTGCTCCTGCACGTATAATAGAACTGGCAAACGAAGGGATAGCACTAGTGGAGAAATTTAATACTGAAATATATGAGTTCTGTTCGTTTCTAAAAAAAAATTAAAAAATCTCAAAATTTTTTAAATTTTTTCTTCCTCATGCGTTGTATATATAAAACACGCACGGAGGAATACTTATGCTTTCACAGGCTTTATCGCTTGTCATTCATGGCATTGATGCGCATCTTATTGATGTAGAGGTGGACATTGTTAAAGGGCTGCCAAACTTTACTATTGTTGGTCTGCCTGATTCCATCATCCGCGAATCAAAAGACAGGATTCGCTCGGCAATTGAAAATAGTGGTTTTGAATTCCCACCAAAAAATTTTATTGTCAACTTAGCCCCTGCTGGCTATCGCAAGGAAGGTGCTAACCTGGATTTACCCATTGCAGTTTCAATACTTATAGCAACAGGGCAGGTGGAAAGTGCACGCGTTGATATACCCATGGTTGGGGAGCTATCCCTGGATGGAAGAGTGCGCCCCATCAAAGGAGTCACATCAATGGCAATAGCGCTGTATAGGGCTGGCATCCATGAGTTTATTGTCCCGTATGAAAATCGCAACGAGGCAACAGCTATAGAAGGAATAAAGGTATATCCCGTAAAAGATATTGCACAGGCAGTGGAAGCCTGTTGTGGGAAAATACAGGCCTATACTCATCATGAAAGTGGCGATAGTTCCAGCAACGGGTACCTTGATATGGCAAGCGTTATGGGGCAGGAATCGGCCAAACGTGCACTGGAGATAGCAGCTGCAGGCAGACACAATATATTGCTGTATGGACCTCCTGGCTCGGGGAAGACCATGCTTGCAAAATGTGTCCCGGGGATTTTGCCGCCGCTTACTAAAGAGCAGGCAATCACAACCACAATGATACATTCGGTTGGTGGTACTCTTGGACATGGGCAGGGACTTATATACACACCGCCATTCAGGGCGCCACACCATACCAGTTCTGATGCGGCACTTGTTGGCGGCGGCAAAATTCCCACCGTGGGTGAGGTATCACTGGCACATAATGGTGTGCTGTTTTTGGATGAATTTGTGGAATTCCGAAACGATGTGATACAGGCACTGCGTCAACCACTGGAGGATTGCCATATTACCATATCACGAGCAATGGGAACCATGACATTCCCTGCCGATTTTATGCTGGTTGCATCAAGCAATCCCTGCCAGTGTGGGTATCTTTTTGATCCAGAGATCCCTTGCAAGTGTTCGCCAGGTAAAATCCGTAGCTACTTCAGTAAAATAGCAGGTCCCATACTTGACCGCATAGATATTGAAGTGCTGGTTGGAAGAGTGCCATATAAGGATTTGCTGGGAAAAGGCAATGCCGAAAGTTCTGAGGTAGTACGTCAGCGTGTAATAAAGGCGCGTGATATTCAAGCCCGGAGATTTAAGGGGAGAACAACCACCAGCAATGGACGCATGACCAGTGATGAGGTAAAAGAATTTTGTGCAATCAACGCTGAATGCGAATCAATACTGGAACTTGCAATAAAGCGTATGAATCTTTCAGCGCGAAGCTTTTTCAGAATATTAAAAGTGAGCCGCACCATTGCTGATCTGGACAACTCAGAAACAATTGAAAAACGCCATATCTTAGAAGCACTGTCATATAAAAATCTACAGCGCTATTACGATATTTAGTAAAAAGGCGTTTGCTTATTTGAAGGTTAGATGTATGTATGAAAACTAAAGAATACATGGAAGGCAATTGATTACATGCAAAAAAAAGCTCATAATTCAACATTAACTAACAAAAAGCAAGGTTCTTTGCATATTTTTATGCTTTGACCTCTTTTTTGTGCTTTTCATAACCTCTCAAGTATGTTATGGAATATATCTTACGATAATATTGATAGTGTCCTATTAAGTGTGTCTAAAAATTAATTGAAAAAAGTTCTCCCTTCACTATGACATTGTATACTAATAAT
>JARYLT010000043.1 GCA_029907515.1 Spirochaetota bacterium
AAATACGGGGTTAGGAATATTTAATGAATTGAACGGCAAGATCCTTCGTCGTCCCAACAAAGTTGGGACTCCTCAGGATGACAGTGTGTGTATTACGTTGTGATCTGTAATAACGTTGATTTCACATCAAAAAGAAAATGCCAACATTTTGCGTGAGGAACGGCAAGATACTTCATTATCCAAAAAGAGTGGGACTCCTCAAGTTAACAGAGTGTTCACTATAGTATGACACTAGATAATAGGATGGATGATGTTCAGAGTAGTGTTGTGGGGATTTACTTTGCATTTTTCAATATGAATGCGATGCCTGGAGCGATGCTGATGCCAGGCGAATTTATTTTCGCTATGAAGGGAATTGCATCATTCTTGATAAATTGGATAAAGGATTACATTGAATTCAAGGGAAATTCCTGTAATGTTAACTAAAAGTAGAATAGTAGACTCATTTTAAATAATATTTTTATCAAGGGAATATGTATGATTTCAATGTGTGTATTGATGAATCATAGAATGACAGAAAGTCAAAACAATGATGCGGTAAATGCTTTAAAAGTAGAAAAATTTATTTTTCCACCCGAGAATTTACAAAAGATATGGGAGCAGATACCAGCGGATAACGAAGATATTCTGGATATTGTTGAGCCTGTTTTACAATGGCTTTGGGATAATTCAAATGAAGGTGATTATATTTTTGTTCAGGGAGATTTTGGAGCAACATTGCTGGTTGTATCATGGGCTTTTAAACATGATCGAATTCCTGTATATTCAACCACGCAGAGAAAGTATGAAAGCACAATAAATGAAAAAGGTGAAGTTGTGAATGTTCATACCTTCAAGCATGTCAGGTTTAGAAGGTATAGAATGATACAATAAATTTATAAAAATTAGGAGAACAAGAATGGCAAAAGCCTTGTTGAGTTTTCTTGGCACAAACAGATATATCAAATGTAATTACAGGTACCATAACACTGTTATTTATGAAGTTCATTATGTTCAGGAAGCAATTGCAAAAATATTTTGCAATGAATGGAGCCAGGGAGATTCAATTATCATATATGTAACTAAAGAAGCGGAAGAAGCAAACTGGAAAAAAGGTACAAGTTATGAAGATGAGGAACTTGAAGGACTTGAAAGTGTGTTAAAAAAATTTGCGGATAATAAAAAAATTGAAGTTCGTCATGTGCCCATACCAGGCGGGCAAAATGACTTAGAAATATGGGGAATATTTGATGCGGTAATTAATTCTGTAGAAAAAGGCAGTGAAATTATTGTTGATGTAACACATGCATTCAGGGCAATACCTATGCTTGCAGTAGTGATGATAAATTATCTTCACATGGTAAAAAACGTTACCTTCAATGGATTATATTATGGTGCAGTTGAATCACTTGGAAAGATAAAAGATATTAAAAAAATGCCTGTTAGTGAACGTACAGCACCAATTATTGATTTGAGTAGTTTTATTTATTTATTACAGTTTTCAAATGCAGTAAATAGCTTTATGCAATATGGTGATGCTGAGGAAATACACACTTTTACCTTGAATACAGTAACGCCAGTTTTAAGAGAAACGAGTGGACAACATGAAATTTCAAGAAAAATAAGAAGAGTGGCTAATGATTTAAGAAAAATGACACAGAATTTTGCATATTGTCGTGGCAAAGATATAATTAAGTTTAATTATGCAAGGTTATACAGTGAAATTCAAGAACTTAAAGAAAGTTTTGGGCAGGATCAACAACTATTACCATTAACACCATTACAGCCATTGCTTGATAATATTTTGAAAAAAATTGAAATATTTAAAGACTATGGCAAAGAAGAAGATGCTGTAAAAGGTATCCTGGCAGCGCAATGGTGTTTGGAACACAATTTAATCCAGCAAAGCATTACCATATTACAGGAATCAATAATAACATTGATATGCATGAGGCATAACTTAAAATATTCAAAAAAGGATGATAGAGAGTTGATCGCTAGTGCTTTTTATAAAGTGATTGATCAAAAAAATCCAAAAACAAAAAAGGATGATGGTAAAGAAAAATCGGAAGAGGGAAAAATTCAAGCTTTATTAAATGACCAAATGATACATTCGTTAGGCAAAACATATCATAAGTTATCTCAGCTTCGTAACGATATTAATCATGCAAATTTTAGAGAGGATGAAAAAGAACCTGAAGACATTTATAATGAAATAATTGAAATACATAAAAAAGTTATGGATGAAGTTAATAGAGCACTTGGGCTCCGTTCCTGAATTTGCATTATCAAGGCTTTTGTTCGTTCTCTTTGTTTATGTATTCCACTCTATTTCTGCCAGATTCTTTAGCTCTATACAGCATATGATCTGCTTCTTTTATAACTTCTTCAACCTTACGTCCTTTTATTAATGTTCCAACTCCAATACTGATTGTTATATTTTTGCCATTGGTAAATATATGCTCCTCTACAGCTTTTCTTAGTTTTTCTGCAATAATAGCAGCGGAAGCCAAATTTGTTTCTGGAAAAAGAATTATAAATTCCTCTCCTCCCCATCTGCCAAAAACATCTGTTGCCCTGATTAAAGGTTTGATAAGTTCTCCCAGTTCTTTGAGGATAAGATCTCCTTCAATATGTCCATAATTATCATTTATAGTTTTAAAATGATCTATATCAAATATGAGTATGGAAGCATTGCAATTATATCTGTCCACTCTTAAGCTTTCTCTTTCAATATCCTGTAATATCTTCCTTCTGTTGTATAACCCTGTAAGGGGATCTGTAATAGAAAGAAGTTCTAATTGAGCATTCATGTCCATAAGCTGCTGGTTTTTCTTATAAAGCTCTTCATCAGTGATATTTTGAATTGCACGAGCAAGTCTTCCAATTTCATTATCTGGGTATTGGATTTGTTTTTCGTTTTATGTGGGGTTAGTTAAATAATTCTCAAGCTCTACAAGAGGCCGTACTAAATTTGTTATTAACATATTACTTGTTATGATTCCCAATACAACAGCTGCAATAAGAACAACTCCAAGAACGAGGGTTATTTTAAAAATGAGGGGTAAAAGAATTTCATTCTTATTTACTACTGTTACCAAAATCCATCCAAGTTCATCTATCCTATGATAGTATGCTATTGTGCTTATTCCATCAATAGTGCTATAACTAAAACTTCCTTCCTGTTCTTTAAAATCAGGTTGGGGAGTTATTAATGTGCTTAACGAATGATTCAGATATTGTTTATCATGGTGCATTATGAGTACGTGATTTCTATTTATAACATAACTATATGAAGTTTTTAGACTGAAATCGCTCGCGCTAATTTGCTCCATTACATGCTGTAATGATGTATCAATAGCAAGCACTCCAACAATCTTGCCATTGACATCGGTTATTGTTTTGCTAATAGATACCAGCCATGATTTATCTTTTATTTCCTGATATGGTATGCCATCTGAAACATAGGGATGAGATTCAAGTGCTTTAATGTACCATGGGCGTGTTGTGGGACTAAATCCAGCAGGTGGTGTGTAATCATTTATAAAAAGATTTTTATCTTCATAGCCTGAATAAATATAATTAATATTGGGGATCATATCCTTGGCAATTTTGTACAATTCAAGTATCTCTTGTTTATCTTTAGATGTAACTTTTGATCCTTTCTTTATTGTTGGATTTTCTGATAATGCCTCAACTGTATTTCTAAGAGGCATAAAATACCCAAGGATGTAATTTTTCATTGCAAGATTTCTTTGCCTGATTATGGCAAATGCATTATCTTTACCTGATTTGTAAATCAAAGCAGAAATAAATAGTGTAAAGACAACAAGCAATATTCCTGATATGATAAAAATACTTCTAAAAATGGTGTTCCTTAAACTATTAGCGGGCATAATGAAAATATTTTTTACGTTAAGATAATTGTGATTAATTAATTACAGTATTGTAATAAAAAAACATTTCATATTTTTAAATGTTAATTATCGAATAGTGTGAAATAGACGCTTTCAATAAACATTTACTATATCACAGCGTTATTGCAAGCAAATTCCAAAAATATTGACAACCCCTCTTTTACCAAAAAACAAAAAAATAATTGAAAAATGAAATCAAACCAGTAACCTGCACATCACATTTTACTCAAATGAAATAACTATGAGTGTAATGTATTTTATAATATATCATAGTTACATGGTTGGAGCAGTTTTATGAAAAAGCTATATATTTATGCTGCACTACTACTGGTAGTGTTATTATACCCTGCGTTTCCTCAATCTAAGCAGGAAATTGTTTTTTTGTACACCAATTCCCTCAATGGCATACTTGAAGCCTGTCAGTGTGCTGCTGATCCAAAGGGTGGACTTGTTAAGCGCGGATATGCTATCACCCAGCTAAAGAAAAAATATCCCAATGCGCTGCTTCTTGAAAGCGGTGATTTCTGCAGCTACTATCCTGATACATTGCTTACCAAATATATCATCAAAGGCTATAAACACATTAGCTATACTGCCGTTGGTATTGGCGATCAGGAGTTTGCTGCTGGCGTTGATACCTTTTACCAGTATCAAAATGAATTGCCGTTTGTGTGCGCCAATCTGCAATATTTTGCTGGTGGCAGGTGGCAATTGCCAAAGAAACATGTAACAGTAACTATCGGTAACAAAACAATTGGCATTACCGCACTTATTGATACTGACGCATTCAAGTATTATCCAGACGAGATTGTGTCAAAAATAAAGATTTCAGAGCCCAAAGAGGCTTTGCAAAAAGAGATAAAAAATTTAGCGGGCAATTTTATCATTCTTATTTCCCATCTGGGTTTTGAGAAAGATAAAGAGCTGGCTGTTCAGTTTCCGCAAATTGGGCTTATTATTGGAGGGCATTCGCAAACGCTTGTTAAAAAGCCCGTGAAAGTTGGCAGCACATTAATTGTACAGGCAGGACCAAACGGTTCTCGTATTGGTGTGTTACGGGCGATAGTTACCGATACAAAAATCACAGGCTATGAACATGCGTTTGTATTGCCAAAGTGGGAAGATCCTGACGACCCCATAATTGAAAAAATGATCATCGAATATAATGAAGAAAATGCCAAACGCTTCCCGCGCTGATTATTTAAACACATTGCTTTCCGCAGGGAATGCGTGCTCTTTGACTTCTTTGCAGTACGTTTGTATTGCCTGCTGTGATGTGGTATAAAGGTCAGCATATCGCTTTAAGAATTTTGGATTAAATCCTTTGTTTAAACCTAACATATCATTAATTACAAGGACCTGTCCATTGCAGTAACGACCTGCACCAATGCCAATGGTGGGTATATCAAGCGCTTCGGTTATTTCTTTTGCAAGCTGCTCGGGAACCATTTCTAACACAAGAGCAAATGCTCCCGCTTTTTGTAACAGCAACGCATCTTCCATGATGATTTTACGCTGCTCTTCATCTTTCCCCTGAACAGAATATCCGCCTAATTTATGAACTGACTGCGGTGTTAAGCCCAGATGCCCCATAACCGGTATTGAAGCTCTGGTGAGTGCTTCAACAACAGGGACAAAATCTCTTCCGCCTTCTAACTTAACTGCATTAGCGCCACATTCTTTCATAATCCTGCCGCAGTTGCGCATGGTATTTTCAATTGATACATGGTAGCTCATAAACGGAAGATCGGTTACTATAAAGCTTTGCGGTGCACCACGGCGTACCATGCTGGTGTGGTAAATCATCTGGTCAAGGGTTACTGGTATGGTAGTGTCAAATCCAGCAACAACCATCCCTAATGAATCGCCTACCAGTATGACATCAATATCAGTTTCGCTGACCACACGCGCAAAGGCATAATCATAGCAGGTTATCATGGCAATGGGTTCACCTGATTGCTTCATCTTTGCAAAATCTTTGATGTTTTTTATTGATGACATAGCACTACCTCCCGTAATGGTTTATGTGAACGTGGGTCAATAATGTCATTGTTTATTTCCAGTAAAAGCTGTGCTGCAAAAGGCCGCGTGTAGATTTGCGGATGGGGAAGAGTAAGTGTTGGTGTAGTACACACCATATCATCATAAAGTAGTATATCGCAATCAATGGTGCGGGGTCCCTTGGGTATGGTTCGCTCTCTTCCCAGTGAAAGCTCAATTTCTTGAAGCTTTTCAAGCAGTGTTTGTGGTGGCAGTTGCGTGAGCAGCGCAACAACTGTATTGACAAAATCGGGCTGCATGGTATATTCTAAAGGCCTGGTTACTATTACACTGCTTTGTTGTATAATTTTTGATTTTTCCAGTGTGGACAATTTTTCAATGACAGCGTCAATATACCGGTAACTATCGCCCATATTGCTTCCCAGTAATATGTATGCATACGCTTCCATTTATAATTTTTCCCTGTAGTCAGGACCTGTAAGCTCTAAAATGGTGCACATTTCCTTAATACGCGACAACACTCTGCCGCCAGCAATATCGGCAAGGGCGCGATGCGGGTCAACGTTAGAAGTGAATATGGTAAATTTTTCGGCCTCATAGCGCGCATCAACCAGATTGTACAGGGTTTCCTGCTCCCAGGGGGAGTCACGCTGTACACCAAAATCATCCACTACAAGTACATCAGCGTTTTCCAGTTCATATTCAATTTCCTGTGCGGTACCGTATGTGGCAGAGCCTTCGGCAAATGTTGCACGAAGTTTATTAAAAAATGTACGGGAAATTTTTATAAAACGGCCTTCAATGGCATGGCGTATGATGAGTTCGGTTAATATAATGGAAGAAAGCAGCGTTTTGCCGGTTCCGGGATTTCCCCATAAAAAAAGTCCTTTGCGAACATCCGGAAATTTTGAAACTATATCGTAAGCCACATTCTTTGCGTTGGAGGCCAATTTAGAATTGGCTTCAAAGGAATTAAAAAATCGCCACTGGTATTTTTTGTCAATACCAGAACGCAGGTAGATTGCTTTTATGCGGTTAATCTTCATTCTGATGTCACGGCAATAGCAATCGGTTATTGTGCCGTCTTTTTCTATATAGTACGGAGGCTGTCCGCCGCACTGGCATCTGGTCAACACACAGCGGGGGCAGGGGACCAGTGGTTCCTGACCAATCTCTTCAAAATGAGGATTCCGCACAATACCAGTATGCTCACAGAATGCACAGAAAATGGATGTGGTATCATTTTTTTGAGTCTTTGTTGGCATTAAAACCTCTCGCTACATCAATGTTCAACGTTCACGAACACTTTAACACTATAAACAGTCTATATAATTTCAATGATATTTTCAAATAAATAATGTAAAAATATATTTGGGTAGTAAGATTTCTCCTCACTACGTTCGTCGAAATGACAGGGTGAAATTAGGATTTCTCCTCACTACGTTCGTCGAAATGACAGGGTGAGAATGGTTCGCTGAAATACTATAATAAATGTCATTTCGAATCCCGATTTTATCGGGATGAGAAATCTTGGGTTGTGGGAATAAGATTTCTCCTCACTGCGTTCGTCGAAATGACAGTGTGAAATTAGGATTTCTCCTCACTGCGTTCGTCGAAATGACAGTGTGAAATTAGGATTTCTCCTCACTGCGTTCGTCGAAATGACAGGGTAAGAATGGTTCGTCGAAATGACAGTTATCAGGAATACTCAGCAATTAATGATTGTATATACGCAACAATTTCCGGTGCCGTTGAGTGTGACAGAGTGATGATGTTCTGTACAATATCTTCGTGGGTATTGTGTTGTGGAGTGTCGCTTATGTATTTTATTGCATAACAGAGTTTTGAAAATTTCTGGCTTGCCCGCGCTATTCCTGCAAGTTCCATATCGACTATATCTGCAGTGGGTGCAAACCGGTCACGCTCTTCACAGGTGCGTAACGGTTTAGTTACACTCACGCAGGTTAGCTGTATTACAGTATCCATTGGGGGCAGAGCATAGGTAAAAGGCTTTTCGGTATCAAAGTCAAATCGGGTGGTGTCAAATACTGTTGTAACAGTACCTATTGTTCCCAGTGGCAAGCTCGGCGTGAGTGCACCTGCTGCTCCTATATTAAGTATTTTGTCAGCATTGAGTGTGGTGTACACGAAGGTAGCAGCAATGGCAGCGGAAGTGATCCCAATCCCGCCAATGATTGCATACAATGAGCTATCGCCACTGTATAGTACAAAAGGTTTTTGTTGTAATGGTGATAGCCTTAATGCTTCAATAAAAGGCTTTGCTTCCAGTTGTGTGGCAAATTGTAACACTAGAATATTCCGCGACATTGTGCCATTTCCTTTAATGTTTGCAGCGCTTTGATTCCTGTGGTGCCCAGCGACAGGCTGAAATCATTAACATAAAGATCAATATGCTGCTGTATCACTGTATCATCAAGCTCCTGAGCCAGCGAACGGATATATTCTTTTGATGCATCAGGGTTTTTCCTGGCGTACAGTATTGATTGGCGGATGGTTTCTTCAATCAGTGGTTTACTGTCTGCATGCCTTTTGTGAATGGCAATACATCCCAGTGGAATGGGTAAGCCGGTTACATCCTCCCACCATTTGCCTAAGTCAATCAACATGTCACAGTTATACTGGTGATAGATAAAACGTCCTTCGTGGATAATAACGCCTGCATCAAATATACCATTATTGATGCCTGGCAGTATTTCATCAAAGCGTACATGTGTAATGTCACACAGATTCCCAAACCGTAGCAAAAATAAAAGATGTGCAGTGGTGTATTGCCCCGGTGTGGCAATTTTTGCATTAAGAAGATTGGTAAGCCCTTTACGTGTTACCACCAGAGGGCCGCAGCCAAATCCCAGTGCTGCACCAGCATCAAGAAGGTCATAGTGTTGCTGTACATACAAAAACCCGTGAAATGACAGCTTGGTTATATCATAGTGTTGCGTAAGCGCTGCGTGATTTAATGACTCAACATCATCAATGTGTACATCAAATTCAAAATTATGGGTATCAATACATTTATGAACAAGTGCGTGAAAAATAAAGGTATCGTTGGGGCATGATGAAAATGCTAATGATAGCATACTGTTTTCAGGCAATCTTTGGAGTTGTTTCCGAAATACGTTTCTGGTATTCCTGTAATGTGGCCTTTGTTAAAGGTACAATGATTGAGGCTATGGTCTTTTCATAATCAGAGTCAATAATAAAATTGGATTGAGTTAATCCCATACCTTTCAGCATCATGGTTATCAAAACCAGTCCTAACCCGGCACCTTCTTTATAGTCATCTTCCTCTGCCTGGAGAAAATAATCGGTGATGTCCTCGCATTGCTGGGCTATCTTTAATTTTTTTGCAACTGCATCTCGTTCGGTTTCATTCATTGGGGTGGGGTTTTCTACGTCAATACATAATTTTTTATCAATCACTGTTATTGATGTCAGGGCATACATATTACTTTTGCGTGCTAAGGTATCTAAATACTTTGCATCACTTCTTGTCATTTCCAATCTGAATAGCTGAAGTGCTTTTTCACTGTCAAAGAACACCGATTCATAAGATTTCTTTCCTTCAAAATATATAAACTTCTGGTTGGCTTTTACAGCATTCACAACAAGTTCTTTCACAGCAGTATACAGCGGGATAAGAAGTACCTCGCAATTGTGTTTTTGTAAAATCTTGGCCAAAACCAGCTTGATATAATGTTCAATAGATTCGCTGACCGAATATGCTTTTATAATAATAGGTTTGTTCAGATTTATTGCTTCATCGATAGTCATAGTCTAAACCTTTTAATCCGCTATCGATAAAATAACACTGTAATGGCAGTATGTCAAGTATTTTTATTATTTAGTTGTGTTACAACAGGGGCAGCATGAAATGTCAAAAGAACCATCAGGATTTCTTTGCTGGATGCCATATTCACCCTGCATGAATTTCTGATTCATTAAAATGTACCAGTTTTCAACGCCAATTTCTTTAATTTTCAAAAGATTATCTATTACTATATGGCGGTAGTGTGCAAAGTTTTCACCGGGGTGATAGTTACTGAATGTTTTAAGGCGCTGGCAGGGGAAAAGGTTGCATTCAAAACAAAATTCCATCCCACCAATGCGAACACAGCAATCGTAAATTTCACAGGCATCATGGAATGTATCAGCCCGGCATCCTTTACAAATACCATATTTGTAAAAGCGGGGGCATGCAGCACAAAAAATTCCACACGGAGATGCAAGATCTTTTTTATTCATACCATTGATAGTTAATTTTTATTAATAAAAGCGTATCATTTTTTTTAGTCTTTACAAAAAAATTGCTACACTAATTTAAGAAGAATCTGTAATACTTATATAATTATGTGTGGCGATAGTTACTGGCAAAACATGGTTCAGTGTAAGCAATTTCAGCAATGTTAGCACAGTCATATGTATTTCACACATAGCAAAACTTTGTCATCCCACGTTGTGTTTTCTCCAGATGACGGTGTGTACTAAAATTCAATGTAAAAGGAGGCATTGACATAATGAAAAAAAGAATCCCGTATGTATTAGCAATTATTACAGTGCTGTTAGGCACGTATACCATCTATAGCCAGATAAAGTGGTATGATTTCAACTCTGGCTTTGCAGCGGTAAAAAATTCAAAAAAGCCAGCAGTCATTGATTTTTATGCAGACTGGTGTATCTGGTGCAAAACTATGGATAAGGAAACGTTTGCCAATCCTGCAGTTGAAAAAAAATTAAGCAGAGATTATATCGCAATACGCATAAATGTTGAAAAGAATGATAGCATTACATTTGAAAATAAAACCTATAGTGCACAGGAATTTGCCGCATATTGCGGAGTTGAAGGCCTGCCAACACTGGTATTCATGGATAAAGAGGGGAAGCTGGTAACCCGAATACCTGGTTATATAAAGGCTGATGTATTCTTATCATTGCTTGATTATATGAAAGATGAATGTTACAAAAAGAAAGTATCGTTTCATGAATATATGCAGCAAAAAGACTGTGGGAAATAGTGAGGTATAGATGGAATTTATAGAATGGGGTGAACATCTAAGTGTAGGAGTTACAGTTTTTGACAATGAACACAAACAGCTGGTTTCATTGGTTAATAAATTAAATCATGCCTTGCTTGCAGGCAGCGCAAAGAAAACAATGGAAGAAATATTGCAAAATCTGGTAAATTATACAAAAATTCATTTTAAGCATGAAGAAGATTATATGGTACTCTATGATTATCCAGAATATGAAAAACATAAAAAAGAACATGATGCACTGACAGATCAGGTAATGGATTTTTATATGCGGTACCAGGCAGGGAAAACCGTTTTTTCACTTGAATTAATGAATTTTTTAAAAGATTGGCTGACAAATCATATTTTAATCAGCGATAAAAAATACAAAAACTTTTTTCAGTCAAAAAATGTTGAATAATTAAGCTTTTGTCATGGCCTGAACCAATGTATAAAGGTTCTGAGCAATGTCTTTGATAGCTGATGATACATTGGATACAGTATTGACAATATCCGTTAGATTTTGTGCAGCATCTGACACATAAACAATGGTCTTGGATGCCTCTTCGTTGGCAATACGCTGCTCACTGGTTGATGTTTCAATTGTTTCGATTGCATTGTATATCTGAGTATTTAAATTGGCGATAGCTCTAATAGATACATTAACATCCTGAATAAGCGTATTAGTATGAGATATTTCCTTCATTATTGTTCGTATTTCCTCATTAAGTTTAGATAAAAATTGTGATGTATCAGTTATACTGGTATTACTGGAACGCATCAGGTTTTGTGTTTGTTCAATAATTTTTCCTATCTGCGATGCATTCTGTGCGGTGGCATCAGCCAATTTTGATATTTCATCGGCTACTACGGCAAAGCCCCTACCTGCATCCCCAGCACGTGCTGCTTCAATGGAAGCATTAAGTGATAGTAAATTGACCTGGTCGGCTATCTGGTTAATAACTTCAACAAATGATGACATATTATTGCTAAAAGTTATAAGATCCTGAAATTGCTTAAGAGTATCATCCATTTTCTGTATAGAGTCATTGGATAAAGATGTTATGGTTTCAATGGCATGCGCTATGGTACCGGCGCTTTTTGTAATTTCTTCAAATACCTTTTTCAGGTCGGTTACTGATTCGTTTGCAATCTGCATTTCCTGGTATAGTGAGCGTGCAGTGTTGCTAATATTTTCAGCATTGCTGGTAAGTTCTTCTACTGATGCTGAAATTTCTTCAAGCGAGGCAGCCTGTTTATTTGCAAGATCATTTATGGTATCTACCACACTGGCCTGTTCTTGTGATTTTTCGTTCAGAATACCAACTGAATGTTCAACGTTCTGGGCAATGACAGCAATACGTTCATGCTTATTATTTGCTTCATCAGCTTTGTCAAGCGCCAGGTCTAACAGTGCACGAGTTGCTTTTGTGCCAAAAACAGCCGAGATACCAACCCATATATAGATTAAAAACCTTACACCAATAATGCTGCCCACTGGGCCTTCAGGGATTAACTGTGGTCGTAATATAAAGAGAAGTATTTGTGAAAATATCACTGATATAAAAGCAAAGATTGCAACTTTTGTATTGAAATAAAAAACAGAAAGAGCTAAAACTATATAGTGAATTGCAAAGAGTTCTCGTGATCCATAGATTACATATTGAAAAATGAAAAGTGACAGCATGATAATGAGTATGGCTAAATATGGTGAAAACCATTCATATCGAAATTTATTAACTATAAAAAACCCAGTAGAAAGTATGATTGCAGTTATTATTATTTCAAATATAATATCTGATATAGTTAAATAATGAGATCCTGTGCCGGTTATAAATATAATGAATGTTGCTGTTAATGCTAACACTGCTATACTTGTAAATGCTTTAAAAAGGCGCTTATGGTTATTATATATAATATCGTTAAATAACTCTTTACGGGTATTATTATTTGCCATAATAATCACCACCTTAATAATGAATAGTTATAAATACTCATGACAGTATTGTATGAATAGATAAAACTGTCAATAAATAATTGACTTTTTAAATTATTATGTCATGTATAATTTATGTATATAAAATAATATATACATAAACATTTTATAGTATTGCAATGTATCAATCTGCAATGACGAATGCTATGCCATTCAAAACCTTTTTGATAAAACAATTCAGGTCAAAATATCATCCTGAAAAAACCCTATTTTGCGGGTAGACAAAGGATCTATTAGCTTTAAAAATTTAGTTTTTTATCCTGATTTATTTGAATGAGAATGACAATTATAGCTTAATTTTCAGCAGTTTGTTTGATTCCATCACGATTACGCTAAATTTTTATTATTATATTTCATGTTTTGAGTACAGGTATGGATTGAGTTTCAGGCCTGGAATGACGTCGGTAAGGGATATCGGACTAAACCTGAATAGAAAAAAGAATTTCGAATGAAGCCTGCTTCCATGAAAGCAGGGAGTCTGGAATGATTTCTTGAGATTGTTACATTATCATCCTCTGAAAAGAGAGATAATGTATCGCATAAGATTAAAACTATCCATGGGTAAAGGGTCAATAGATTCAAATAAACCTGAACATATAACAATAATCTGGGCTATTCGGGCATGGAATTCGGCGTCTAAATCAGTTTTGCGACGTTGCGGCAGGTCTTCTCGAGCTTCATTTATTATTGTTTTATACAATTCCAGATGTCTGCGTATAAACTCTTTTAACCGGATCATTATCTTTTCATCTTCATACGCATACAGAACAAGATTGATAAATATCTTTGCAGTACCAGAATCCAGGAAAAAACGTTCAACACCGTACATAGCTGAAATACTTGCTTTAGCTTTAGAATGCAGATTGCCTTTTAATACATTTCGGTGGTCATTATTAATTTCATTGAAGAGATATTCCATAAATTCAATGTACATCTCTTCTTTGGTAGGGAAGTAATGAAGCAAACCGCCCTTAGAAAAACCTGCTTCATCAGCTACACTTTGAACTGTTATGCGTGAGTAAACATCATTTTGTAATAAACGTTTCAATGCTTCAAGTATTATTGCTTTCTTTTTTTGTATTTTTTCCTGTTTGTCCATAAAAATAAACTATATCATAACATTATGATTAAAAAAATTGCCACAATGATGGCACAATTACAATAATAGAAAAACAAATATAATTAAAACAAATGCCAATGCAAAGGTCAAGTATTTTTCATAGGGTATCGATTTTTTTATATGATTTATTCTTAAATTTGTAATAATACTTTAAGTGTAGTATTAATAATTCCGAAATAGAGTAGTAGGATGATTTTTGCCGTAATTATCATCTTTTGCAAGATACTAAATCTGGTGTAATAAAAATTTTGGAATGATAAGGATAAATTTCTTAATGGCTAAGAGGGCAATAATTACAAAAATTATTATCTCACTATGTGTGGTATTTTCTTGTTTTTATTATGTTTATGCCCAATTTTTAATGGAAGATTATAAAAAAACTGAAATCAAACCAAAACCTGGCTTACCAGTCCATATTGCACGAAATATAAGAGCAGAATTAATTAATGAGGTTGAAGGAGCGGTAAAAATCACTTTCAGCATTGATCCAGATGCAAAGAATGATTTTCTTATAGGGAGAACAACTACAGTGCCTTCATCCGCCGAGGTTGCGTTACAGGCTGCAACAGTGAAAGTTGTGCTGGCAGGTGCTGAACCGGTTGCAATCGATTCAAATCTTCCCCCAGGGCAATATTATTATGTGATTCTTGCACGGGATAAAATACTTGAAAAGGATATATCATTATATCCCGATGTTAATTATACAAGTGCTCCGATAGTAATTAAAAAAAAGATTCCTGAAGTTCCACAGAAACGCTTGCCTGAACAAATTACACTATTATATGCACGGGTGGTAAATAAGACCCAGGTCCTTTTAACGTGGAAGGGTGTGCAGCAACCCAACATTGTGTATAATGTTTACAGAGCTACAGAGCCTTTAAATAGCCCCGAACGCATTAAAAATGCAAAACTGATTGGGCAAGTTCAGGCAGATAATGAAAGCTTTATTGACCGCACAATTACACAGTCAGGAAAATATTTCTATGCTGTCACAGTTCGGGATATAGAGGGTAATGAAGATGTTCAATTGATACCTGATCAAAGTTATACTGCAAACCCTGTTTCAGTGATTATACGCCGCGATGTCTTTGTCACTAACATTACGGCTACAATAGATGAAGGTGCCCTTAAGATAACCTGGAGCAAACCTGATGTTGACGTTAGGTCTTTTGTGATTTACAGGCATACACAACCTATTATTGATGCCCAGACATTGGCTCTGGCAGCAAAGGTAGCCACTGTGGAATCAAACAAATTGGAGTATGTAGATAAAAAGCCAGTACCGGGATCACACTATTTTGCAGTACTGGCCATACTTGAAGATGGTTCTATTGATACAACATTAAAGCCAGACAGCAATTATACAACAAAACCTGTTGTTGTTGGAGCTCCTATACGGTTAAAATTAATTGAAGCTTCCGAGCATAATGGTCTGGTAAAAATATCCTGGTCATATACGGGTTCATCTGGTAGCCGATATTTTAAATTATTCAGGTCGTCAACTGCACCAACAACATCACAGGATATTAATGATGCATTTCTTGTAGATGTAGTGAATGTAACAGCTAATGAGTATACTGACAGTGATATTCCTGCAGGAACATATTATTACACTCTTGTTCCTGAAACATATGATATAGACCCCGAATTCAAGATTGTCAAGGGTATTAATTGCACTGCAGAACCGGTTAAGGTAACGCGACGGGTTGCAGCAAAGGTTACGCCAGTGCTACCCGAGCCTGAAAAAGAAGAATTTAAAAAACCTGAAGTTGAGCCTGAAAAAGAAGAGCCCCGGGGAGAAGTTAAGAAGGAAAAACCACAGCAAAAATTGCTATCAACCCCTAATGTAAATAGAATAATAGCATCTACATTCTACAAAGGAAAGTATGAATCCTGTATAGATGCCCTTACTGAATTTGTTCAAAATGCCAATAAATCTGAAGAGGTTGCAAAAGCCAATCTTTTCATAGGCAGGAGTTATATTGAATTAAAGCAGTATAAAGCAGCTCTTAAATATATTATGAAAAGTGATGTAGCAAAGTATTATCCCAAAGAAGCAAAATTCTGGAGGGACTTTGCATTATCAAGAATGCAATAATTTATGAAAAGAAGTTAAGAGGTATTTATGAAAACAAAAACATTAACAGGGGCATTGCTTATAATTATTGGTGTATGTTTACTAATATACTATGTGCAGGTTGTACAGCCTCGAAATGAAGCAAAAAAACTGCTGACCGAAGCCACTCTCACTTATGAAAGAGGGGATAAGGAATCTATAAGCCAGGCAGTTTCAATACTAACTAAAATTATTGCTCGCTATCCAGATACCAGAACTGCTGTTGAAGCTTATTATTATATTGGCCAGTGTTATGAAAAATTAAATTTAAACAGATTGGCATATCTTAAATATGTCTATCTGGTAAAGAATAACAGGAAAGATCTTTCAGATGATCTCTATAAAAATATTTTAGCACGCATAGCACACATTAACTGGTTGCAGAGTTATAATGAAGAAAGCGCTCATCAACTGTTGACATTACTTAACTCTTCCATGGATAAAGGTTTCCGAAGTAAGATTTATTCTGAATTAGGTCACCTGTATCTTAAAACTGGTGAAGTGGCTAAAGCAAAAAGAATGTTTGATATTGCTGTTAATGAGGATAGTAGCAATGAAGAGGCAATTTTAGGTCGTGCCCGTGCACTGAAGCATCTGGGCATGGATAATGAAGCATACAATCATTATGATTACTTTTTACGGTATTTTGGTGCTGTAAGTCAGTATACCAGTGATGTTAAAAATGCATACAAAATTCAGGCATACAAAAGTGGCCTCGCGGCTTTCAGGAATGGTCGGTACAATGAAGCAATAGGATTCTTTAACCGTGTATTGACTTATTTTGGTGGTGATCGATTGTCTGAGAATGCATTATACTGGACCGGCGAATCTTATTTTGCAATGAGACAATTTGACAGAGCTATCGCCTATTTTAATAAAGTACTGGTAAATGATTATTATCACAAAAATCAGGATGCTCAGATAAAGAAAGGCTATGCATATTTTATGCAGAAAAAGTTTGACTTGGCTGCACGAGAGTTCCAGAGATACCTGCGCGAATATCCAAATGGTAAATACGTAGCTGTTGCAAAAGAGTGGAAAAATATGAGCACCACAGAATTGCAGAATATAATAGAAGGGAAAAAATCCTTGGAAGAAGGAAGTGTTGAAGAAGAAGTAAAACCACAGCCACAGCAGCAAAAGAAGAGAACAAAAGATGAGGATTTAGGGCTTGAAGAAGACGAAGAGGTTAGTGGTTCAGTCTCAGGTGAATTTGATGACGTTAACGTAGCTGAATTTTGATGTTAATATTATATAAGTATAGTGTAAAGGCGAACGTATGTTCGCTTGTATGCTATAATTCATTGCCATACCATTAATATGGTTTGACAAAAAAAGTGTAGTTGCGATACAAACTAAATGTAGATAAGTTAACCATAGCTGTAATTCCAACTATCCAAACTGTTGAGTATGAGAGGGACTCAGCATGTCATCCTGATAAAAACGAAGGGTCTCTGCAAAAAGCAATGGGGGAGATTCTTTGGTACTATCGCATATCAGAATGACCATTGATGTTAAAAAAATTTCTCATCCCCATAGGTTGGGGTTACATGCAATGATAGATAGTACTAAATTCTATTTTCAATGGAGAAACAAATAATGTTAAAAGAATATTTTTCAACGTTGCAGCAGCGGCTGGGTGTTAAGGAAACAAAAGGTGGCAAAAAAACAGCAAAGAAGTCATCTACTAAAGAAGAATATAATATTACAAAGCTTATAAATCTTTTGCAGGATATTGTTCCTAATGATTTCGTAATATCAGATAAAAAGCCTGTTGATGCAAGCGGTTATGTCCCCAAAACCGTGGATTACATTGCATATTTCAAAAAATGGAATATAATTGATCAAATGATGAATGGCCACATCCCTTCGGAATTAGTATATGGCACTTTTCATGTCGTTGACTGCATAACTCCACAGCAACTTCCTGAAATATTGAATAATGTTGCGTTGACAAAAAAACTTAATAAATTTTCAGAACTGGAAGAAGCGGTTTTAATACCTGCATTTATCATTGCAGGCGCAAGCGATATTGATATGCCTCAATTAAAAAATACAATACTGGATTACTATATTGAGCGCAGTATAGATAATACTCTTGAATTTGATATCATGATGATTATAGGAAAGGGCATAATTATTAAAGACTGGAGAGAAAAACGAAAATTTGTAGCACTGGAGACTGAAGAAGATACTCTTTTGTGGTTTTTTATCCTGATGAATGAGTATCTTGATGTTGATAAAAAGCATTCGCTTGATTTACGAAATTATGTAAAAGAAACACGGAGATATAGAGAGTATTAAAATATTTTAAATAATAAAAATTAATTTTACTTGACTAATGTTTTTTTATCATTTAGCTTTTAACCAAGATTTATTGTATTTCCCAGATAGATAAATTTTATATAGTATAAGGAGTTCGCCTTGAAAGCAAAATATACACTATTCAATGTAATAATTGTTTGTGCTCTTTGTATTGGTTTGTGCAATGCAGGCGCCTTTGCAAAATCAAAGGATTTGCTCCTTGTTATTGACACATCATTATCAATGGTTGGCTATGGTGGCAAAAATATTATGCCGCTGGTAAAGCAGAGCTTGCCCAAATTTATTGATCAGCTTGATGATAATGACAGCCTGACACTTGTTACATTTGATACTGAAGTCAAAATCTATCCAACTGTCTATATCAAGCATAAAAGCAATAAGGACATACTTAATAAATACATATCCATGGTTGAAGCTGGTGGCAAGTGGACATATACCATGGCTATGATGACGGCTGTGTTTGACAAGGCCAAGAAGCTGCAGGCTGAAGACCCTGACCGAGAGCAGGTTATTATTGTTATAACTGATGCCATAGATGACCCACCACCGTATGCACGGGCACATCGTTATGATGTCAAAAAAATTGCAAAACAATATTCGGGTAATGAATGGTTTATATTTTTTGTTAATTTAGGTCAAATGCAGAAGGATAGCCATATAGCCAAAGTCCAGAAAGAGGTTAAAGAAAATATTTCCCAGTATACCAAGGTGATTGATGCACGTGAAGGGCTTGATAAGGTGATAACCCAGGACCTCAAAAAAGATATCGATACCATGGCAAAGGTAAAGGAAATTAATACTCGTCCATTCTATATGCACCCTATTTTTATTATAGTAGTGGCGATAGTTCTTTTAATTATCCTGTTGCTGCTGTTGCGCCGTGCAGCTCAGCTTAAGGTAAGAGGTGCACTTGAATACTGGAATAATGATCTTCTGGAGCCGACAATTGAAAAAGTAAACCTTACTGCAAAAAACAGCAGAACCATATCTATAGGAAAAGATAGCCATAATTTAATAAGAATTCACGATTTTACACTGCGCACGCCTATATTGCTTAAAGCGGTATGGTTTGATAAAGCTGTAAAATGCCAGCTGATAGCACCAGAAAATACAGTGCAGTTTGTCAACAGGGATGCGGGCGATATATTAAATGATGGTGATATTTTTAAAATAGCTAACTATACCTTTAAATATTATGAAGGGTAGTGAAGTGAAATAATTAAAATTTTTTTTATAAAAATGAAATAAAGCGTTGACAAGCATAATGATATTAATTTAAATATTACATTCAAACGCTTTTTGCTGAATATGGTGTATTTCAACAAGGCATACGGTGCATCAGTAGAGTATAACTATATATTATGCATCTTTGACAAAAATGTATTTAATCAAGGAGGTCAATAAATGTCAATAGCTCAATTTCCAAAAAGCCCTAATAAAGTACATCCAACCGAACCAAGTGCGGTTGGTTCAAGAAATTCATTGGCTCAGGAAGGCCGCGATAAGGTTGCCGAAGCAAGGCTTATCTTGGATGAAACTGTAGATAAAGTGGTTAACCATGTACAGAACAAGCTTCCTGAAGAAGTGTTGAGAAAATTGGATGTAATGGGTGGTTTAAAGGAAAAGCTGTATAACTATGTCAACCAGACATACGTAAACATGTTCAACCGGTACACGGTTACCATGGAAGATGAATTTATCAAGAAAGTCCGTGACTTTGTGGACAGAGAAGAAGCAAAAGGTCTTGCACGCTATACCCCACGAGAAATAATGGAACTTCTTGATAAGATAGGTGGTTCGGACAAGTTTAATACCGGTGAAATTGAAAAGTCCATTGTTAATATGTATGGGCACCTGCAGGGGCATATCCAGAGAGGAATGAATGACCTTGAAAATGAAACAAATGCTATTTTACGACAGAAAACCGATGTTGGTGCATTCATTCGTGGTGAAAACGCATATGCAATTATCAAGTGCGTATTCAAGGATAATGAACTCAGGCCAAAATATGTATATGATGTTAAGCTTTCAGTTAATATCCTTGACAGTGAGCTTATTAGCCCCATTTACCATTATCAGGTAACCGTAGAATCATTGTTGAAGGATGCTATCCAGAAACACATTCACGAGTTGATTGACAAGCAGATTCAGATACTTAAAGAAGAACTGCTTGATCAGGGCAAGAGTGAGCTGACCGGAACAGAAGTGATGTTTGAAAAGATTAAGAGAATTGAAAACTTCACTGATGATGAAAAAGAAGACGAAAAATCAAAACGTTATACAATCCTTGCCAAGAAGTTCCTTGACAAGATTGAAGGATTGCGAGCTGAAATCGATATTGAAGAATATGATCCACTAAATATTCGAGAAAACATTAAGTACATCATTGACGAAGAAAATATCCGTAACCGCGGATATAACACTGCAGTAAATGCTATCACGTCGATACTTGATACATCCAAATTAGGGTATCAGGTTTGTGATAATATGAAGAATGCTCGTATATGCCAGATACGTGAATATGAAGAACTGGATAAGACAGTTCTTCCCGATGAGCGTTATGCAATCAGGCTTGCATACTATGACCAGAATCAGCTGCGCGAAGCAAAGAAGGAATTTGATCGCCAGATGGATGCTTTTACCCGTGAAATACTGAGAGTATGGGATGTGGTACATGCGCACTACGAATCAAAGAAACGTTTCCGTTCACTCCGTGACTTTGATGATCTGGCAAACAGATTAATGTCAAGAGATTGGAGAAGGAACAAACGAGAAGAAGATGCAGATCCAAATTCAGTATTGTGGAATGAAATTGGTGAAATGTATAATGAAAATTCATTTGTTGAAAAGAACAACAGAACATACGAAGACAGAATCCACAATTTGAAGAACAAACTCAAATATCTGCGCGAAATGCTACAGAAAATGCACGGTTTCCAGAACCCGATTGAAAGAGTTATCCTGGATGAGCGCATCAACTTCCTTGAAAGAAGATTCAATGAGTTTACTTACAAGATTAACCCACATCATATCCAGCCGGGTCTTGTTCTGGATGTTGATGTCACAACCATTAAGCGTAAACAGTATATGCTTAAAGGTATGGCAAATGTATTGAACGAATTCCTCTACAGCGTATCAAGAGGATTCCAGGATGCAGCGTTTGCAACATTTAAACGCAGAAGATCAACAGTCCGCGAAGATATCGACCAGTCATTTGCTCAGGCAGAAATGAAAGAAGATATTTTTGAAGCAGCATACAAATCACAGGCAGAAAGCGAAATTAAAGGATCTGTTGACCTCTCATCTTCAAAGAGCAAACCCAAAAGAGGTTTGAAAGAGCTGTAAAAGAAAATAAATACACAATTACATAAAAGGGGAGTTTATCTCCCCTTTTTTTATTGAAAATTATCATATCAAAGAAATATTAATCAGTAAACGCATAACCCTTTCTAATGAGTTACTTCATTAAATACAATTGGTAATCACTTGTTTCAATTAATTATCTCATACTATTATTTTTGCATTATATAATGAACTTCTTTACCATATTCAGAAGCGACAGTATACACTATTTTAATATAATGGTGGTATGGAATAATTCATTAAGTGACATAATATTTTAGTAATATTTTTTTATAAACCTATCGATAATTGATATGAACTATCGCAAAAATTTTATATTTAAATGGCAGAATATGAAATTAAAAAATATAAATTTTAACATGTATAGAAATGCACGAATTATTACTCATAATTTATTACATAGTCTGATATTCAGAATTTTTGCAGTTTGTTTTTTGGTACTGTTTATTTTTTCAACAGCTATTTTTTATATTGAAAAGGGATATACACGGACAATTATCAGGCATGGGGAATGTGAAGTTGTAGAAAGTAATATTAACTCAATTGAAGATTCAATATGGTGGGCCATAGTAACGTCAACAACAGTTGGGTATGGTGATAAGTATCCAATTTCGCGATTGGGAAGAATTATTGGAATACTGACAATGTTTTTTGGTATGGCGCTGGTTGGGGTAATTACTGGTAATATTGCTTCCACGCTTGTAGAAAAACAATTAAAAGAAGACAGAGGGCTAAAACCTGTGAAAATCAAAAATCATTATGTAATATGCGGATGGAAAAAAGATATGTCAATGGTGCTTTCCAGTATAGCTATGAGAAAAGAGGATTTTGCAGGGTATGACGTAGTGCTGGTATGTATGGCTGAATCTGAGCAGATTGAAAACCTGAAAAGCAATATTATTTTTTCTAATATACATTTTGTATATGGTGACCACATTGATGAACATGTATTAAACAGGGCAAATATCAGGTATGCTAAGAAAGTGCTGGTGCTTGCCGATGAGCTGGGGAAGTCGGGGCAGGATGCAGATTCCCGTACGGTTATGTCGGTAATGTCAATCAAGGCAATTTCAAAAAGTGTTTATGTATGCGCTGAAATTATTGATCAGAAATATGAGCGGTATCTGCGTTTGTCGGGATGTGATGAGGTGATACTGACAAATAATTACAGCAAAAATATTATAGCTGACGTATTTGCTAAAAGTGGCCTTGCACATGTTATTGGTGAACTAATAGATGTAAGTACTCCTGTTTCATTGACAACCGACGAGATCCCTGTTCATTTTATCAATAAACCATACGGTGAACTGGTTGAACACTTTGCCAGAAAGAACAAAATACTGATTGGGCTTCTTGAAAACACAGGCAATTTTTATGATCGTAAACGGTTAGCATTGCAGGAAGCACAGAAAACGCCTGATATATCAAAGCTTGTAGATAATTTGCGAATTGTAAAAACCATGATTCCCAATTACCCTGTTTTAAACCCTGATAAGAATTACAAAATAAAAAATTTTTCCAAGGCTGTGTTAATAGAAGGTACAAGTGAAATTGTTTGAGGCAAAATCATGACTATACAAATAAATGAAGCATTAATTAAAAAATTACAGAAACTATCGCTTTTTAAAGGTCTGGATTTAAATGTCATCAGAGATTTAGCAGAATTATGCAGTTATAAAAAGATTAAAAAAGGTAGGACAGTAATTAAAGAAGGTGATTTTGGTGATGAGTTGTATATCATAGTAAGTGGAGAAATAGAAATCCAGAAAAGGACTTTGCAGAATGAGCCATATACTGTGGTGGCAATGAACGCTGATGAAACACCATTGTATGTGGGGGAGCTAGCCATGATTGACAGGGATAAACGTTCAGCCACTGTAGTTGCAAAACGAGATTGTGATTGCCTGGTGTTGAAACGCAAAGATTTTGTTGCCTATGGTGATGCTAATCCGCGTGTTGGATTAATTTTAACAAGAGCTATCGCCCTGCAACTGGCACAAAGACTAAGAAGAACCAATGACGATGTCATAACGTTATTCAGTGCTCTTGTTGAAGAGATATCAGGTGAGGCTGAAGGTCTATAATAGATTCTTTAGAGGGAGTTAGCAATGAAAAACATAATAATGATTATACTGCTACTTGTTAGTTTGCCATTAGCCGCTCAGGAAAAGCGAACAATGCAACAGGAAGCTGATGATAAAAAATTTCAGCAAGGTCTGTTTTTTGTTTCAATTAATGAACATCAGAAAGCTCTGAATGAATTTTATGAATATTTAGATATTTATGTTGACGGATTGCACAGGGCAAAAGCATATCGATTTATAGCAGCTATTTATTTTGATAATTCACAGTATACCAAAGCTGTTAGTATTTATAAACGTCTTTTTGAAGAATTTCCTTTGACGGATGATGGCATGTATAGCCTTTTCCAGATTGGGATATGTTACAACAAAATGGGTTTTGAGGATGATGCTGTTAAAGCATTTACTCAGCTTATAAAAGAATACCCTGATTCAAACTATGCTAAAGATGCCTCAACAATGCTTGAACTTTTAAAGATTGTTAATAACTAACAGTAATGCCAAAAAATAATTACTTTAAATTAGCACGACTGGCATTTATGATGAATAGCCAGTCGTCCTCGTCAATACCTGTCACATTTACACTGCTTAAGGTGTTTGATTCAGTGTTATCCCCACAGGAGGTTGAATTTTTGCTTTCTATGGGGAAAGATACTGCTACCAGTGATGCAATATTTAAAAAAGTTAACATGCCCTATGACAAAGCATGTGAGATTTTTTCATCACTTATTGCCAAGGGTATGATATGGTCAAAGGTACATGAAGGGCAGGAATTGTTTAGTGTCTCGCCAATTATGCTGGGGTGGTTTGAGGTGTATTTATGTAATGGCAGCACCACATCAGAAAAAAGGGAATTTGCACACTATCTTACCAGGCTTTTTAATTCATGGAAAAAATACAATGTAACTCCACTCAGGCAACTTAGGAACTGGATCAATAAAAATAATGTTCCTCATAACGTCATTAAACCTGCCAGTCCAGGTAAAAAGATAGTTATCAATGAGGCGATAGTTCCTGAAACAAGCCAGGTTCTACCATCAACATCAATAAATGAACTGATTGCCCGTTACAGTGATGAAGGATTAATTGCCGTAGTTCATTGTTTTTGCAGGCAATGGAAAACGATGGAGGGGATAGCGTGCAAATTGAAAATGCCACTGGAAGCCTGCATAGTGTTGGGTAAGTTTAGCGAGCATGCGGTGAAATATGGCTTTGGGCGATTTATTTCAAAAGAAGAGGCAGCAAAGATTATAGATGAGACAAAGAAAAAAGGTGGTGTTCATATTGTATGGCATGACAAAGATCAGATTGATAAAGAAGAGATAGCGATCTGTAATTGTTGCTGGGATTGCTGCGGTGTGTTGGGTTCATATAACAGGGGAATAAATTCATTGCATTTTAAAACATTTTATTGTGCATATATTGTGCAACAGGAGAAATGTACTGGTTGTGGTTTATGTGTTACATATTGCCCTGTCAGAGCAATCACATTACAGAATAATAAACCAGTAATTGATAAAAATGTATGTATTGGTTGTTTGCAGTGCTATCATAAATGCAAAAAAGATGTTATTGCAATACAACAGGAAGAAAGAGAAGTATTTTTACCTCTTTTAAAACCTTCCCAGATACGTGTGCCATAATAAATAATACAAATTTACGTTTGACTATTACTTTATACTACATTTTTCTTGACATAAAATAAGGGGAAAATAAAATGATTTATAAATTTGTGCTAAAATAGTGTTATTAAATTCACTTTATAAGCCCAGGTGGTGGAACTGGTAGACACGCATGCTTGAGGGGCATGTGGGAATCTCCCGTATGGGTTCAAGTCCCGTCCTGGGCAATCAATAAGACTGCTAGTTAAGCAGTCTTATTTGTTATAAATATATTGCTCTGACCCCAATTTCTGCATATACTCTGCATCCCCTGTGTTCTCCGTGTGATTTATTTTTTTTATTTTCACACAGATATCACTGAGTGCGCGTAGAGGATTATTATGCTCTGACCCTATTGTGATTATCTATCTTTTTCTCGAATTGACAGCTATCTTTTTTATTACTTATACTTTTTTTGTGCACTTTCTTTTGTTCAGACTGCAACAATCCCATATTATTCTTTTCCCAAAAGGAAAAAGGGCTTCATCTCGACAAGCTCGATGACCGGCCAGCCCCTTTCCCCCCTTGCCATCCCCTTTACCCCGGCTTGGCGCCTATCTTTTTTGTCCCTCATTTCATGAGGGATTCCCTCGCTCCTCATACACTATGGGGGCTGCGGAACTTGCACCGATTGCATCGGTGCTTCGAACATTCCTCGCCCTTTTCCCACCGTGACCTGCGGTGCTCGGCAAAAATACGGCGCCTGTACTGATTCTATCTAATGAAGGATGGTGAGCACTTCGACAAGTTCAGTGACCTCCCGTGGAACCATGTTTTCTGAGTTTATCGAAGTATGGTTGGTGAACCTGTCGAACCACGTGCACAACCCTCATCCATATTACATCCTGTCCCCGCTATCTTTAATAAATCAGGTATATATGCAATTGTAGGCTCTGACCCT